>NZ_JBALOV010000010.1:0-2001 GCF_036965045.1 Bacillus sp. JJ1533
ATCCAGATATATCAAGTGAATGGGAAAAAGTAGAATATCTTCAAAATGAAGTAGTATTTGGAATGGTTATTTCCCCATTTATCTTTGTGTATTCCTTCGTAGGAATAACAATTATTTGTGGAATTATTATATATCTATATAAAAAGTTCTTAACTAACGGTGCAGAATAGTTCAAAATGTTTTGGGGAGATAAGGTAAAATTTAATAGAGGTGGGGGGGAAACAAAATGAAAAAGTATGTTTTTTTAATATTTTTATCTTTTGTGTTAATTTTGTCCGCTTGTTCACAAGGTGAAGATGATAAATTAAATGAATATTTAAATGAAGCTACTTCTTATGATATTTCTACCGAATTTAATGATGGTGTAATTAATATTGATATACCTATGGTTGATGCGGAAGAGGAAGATGTTCAATATGAATCACTTATTTTGATCTCAGCTGTTAAATCTTATCCTAGGGATTCAAATAAATACCTGCTTATTAAACTAAACTGCACCGTTAGACAATAAATTTATTTAAGTCCCCTTTTATAGTTATAACTATCAACATTGTCTGGAATATCGGTAAAACTTCCTAGATCCTTCCAATCTGTTTCCATCAATGTATTTCCTTTTACTTGAACGTCTGCAACAGTTTTACCAGTAGAGACAAATAACTTTATATAACGAATTTTCTATAGTTTGTGATTTTCTTGATATTTTTTATCAGATCCAATGGAGTGATAATCGTGGAAAACAACCAAATAACAAAGGCAGCTACTCAGCAAATAGTATCCGCTATAAAAACACGCCTGAAAGGACGAACCAATCCTTTGGTGGTGTCCCTTGACGGAGGGAGTGGTGCAGGAAAATCTACGTTGGCTGCTGAAGTTGTTTCACACTTGGGAGCAACTGTCATTCAGTGTGATGATTTCTTCGCAGCAACTATCACTGACGATGAATGGGACACCTATTCATTAGAGCTAAAATGTCGTAGGTGTATCGACTGGCAGCGTATGTGTAATGAGGCGTTGTTACCACTTATAGCAGGTGAGAACGCTCAATATCACCCTTTCTCCTTTTCTTCTGAAAATGGCTTGTCATTGTCCTTTGTAACGAAAGAGCCCTCAATGGTAATTATTCTTGACGGAATTTATAGCTCGCTACCTGAACTATCTGATGTTGTCGATTTTAAGGTTCTAGTGGATGTGTTACCCGAAGTTCGCAGTCATAGACATAATGTAAGAGAGAGTAATGACGATGAGGCTTGGCATCTGCGATGGGACTCCGCAGAGGATTACTATTTCTCAGTCTTGTGTCCACCAACATCATTTGATTTAATAGTGGTCAACCAGTAGTGAATGGTTTGTTAAAATCGATTGTTGTATCAAATCCTTATAATGAAACGACGATTAAAAAGTTCAATACTTATTGAAGTAACGGGTGCTTAAGCGAAACAAGGAGTTGTAGTTTGCGACTCCTTTTTCTTGTTCCACTAAAGGGGCATTTATTGAAAGAAGAACAAGATGTTAAAATGGGTTTACCAGCAAAGTTTTAGAGGTTGGTGTAAAACGAGTAAATAGGAGGGAATTGAATTATGAGTTGGGGAGTCGAATCTAAAGCCTTTAGGATTATTATAAAAGGAGCCCTTTTGGGCTTTATTGCCATAGCCTTACTCATTATGTTTATGATTGGTAATTTTCTCTTCAAAATATATATTTTAGATTATAGGTTCGATGATGGGGAACTAACGCCACCAATTGAAACTGCTATAAACAATGAATAACTAACTCAGCTAACGGGTGCTTTTCTAAATTAGAAAAGTACCTTTTTTAGAAGATGTGTGTAAGGTTAACTTGACACATACAATTATAATCTGTTAGTTTATATGTAAGGTTAACCTTACAGAAAGAGGTACGAAAATTGAAAAACAAAGTTAAAAAACTTAGGGAGCAATTCGGATTATCACAAGGACAATTGGGTGAGAAGGTGAATGTTTCACGGCAAGCAATTAATGCAAT
>NZ_JBALOV010000011.1:0-77586 GCF_036965045.1 Bacillus sp. JJ1533
GTATATACATAATGTACATAAATATCATTCTATAAAATTAGGTTGTATAGATGATTGATTTTTAGTAAAAAACATATTAAGATTATGATTAGGTTTTTTAAAACTACCTAAAAATGGAATTTTAATTCCATAACTTGAGTACTCCGCGGTCTTAAAACAGGGAGGTATTTTGATGATTAGATCATCAACATTATCCAAATCAAAGTTCATCTTTTTAGCTGCTTTAATGCTTTGGATAAAAACATATATCGTATATAAAACTAGCTTTGATATTAAAATAGAAAACTTGATGCAAGAGTTTATTTTACTCATTAATCCATTAAGTTTTTTATTGCTGTTCTTTGGTATTTCCTTTTTTATTAAGGAAAAACATCGAAACAAATTTATTATATTTGCTAGTTTTATTTCCTCGTTTGTTTTGTTTGCCAATGTTGTATTTTACCGATTTTTCAATGATTTTTTAACACTTCCCGTTCTCTTCCAAACAAGTAATATGGGGGATTTAGGTACGAGTATCACTGGGAACTTGAAATTTACAGACCCACTCATGTTCATCGACGTGGTTATCCTGATTTTAATAACAAAATATAAACCAAGTTTTTCTGTGGCTGAAGAAATTACGAAGAAGGAAAGACGATCCTATTTTATTCTAGTTGCGGCAGTGTTCTTTTTTAATCTTGGATTAGCTGAAGCACAGCGGCCACAATTATTAACAAGGACATTTGACCGTGAAATGTTAGTGAAGAACATTGGGACATACAATTATCAAATTTATGATATCGTCCTTCAATCGAAATCTTCTGCACAACGAGCTTTAGCCGACAGCAGTTCATTTATCGAAATAGAAAACTATTTAAAAGCAAATCAAAAGGACCCAAGTGAAAAATTTGGCATTGCCGAAGGAAAAAATGTCGTTATTATCTCAATGGAATCTCTTCAAAACTTTGTCATTAATGAAACCATTGACGGCGAAGAAATTACTCCATTCTTGAATGACTTAATAAATGAAAGCTATTACTTTGACAATTTTTATCATCAAACAGGTCAAGGCAAAACATCAGATTCCGAGTTTTTGTTAGAAAATTCACTTTATCCACTTGGACGTGGGGCTGTATTCTTTACACACGCTAACAATGAATTTACAGCAACACCTGAATTTATTAAAGACTATGGCTACTATTCATCGGTTTTCCATGCAAATAATAAAACGTTCTGGAATCGTGAAATCATGTATGATTCCTTAGGATATGACAAATTTTTTGACGTTGAAAGCTATCATGTAACTGAAGAAAACTCCATTGGATGGGGATTAAAGGATAAAGATTTCTTCGAACAATCGATTGATCTTTTAAAAACTCAGCCACAGCCGTATTATTCGAAATTTATTACATTAACAAACCATTTCCCATTTGAACTTGAAGAAGCAGATCGAATGGTAAATGAATTTGATTCCAATTCTAGAACCTTGAATAGTTACTTCCCGACTGTTCGCTATATGGATGAGGCAATCAAGCACTTTTTCGAGCGACTCAAAGAAGAAGGAATGTATGAAAATACAATCTTTGTCCTATACGGAGACCATTATGGAATTTCGGAAAATCATAATAGAGCAATGGCACAGTTTTTAGGAAAAGAGGAAATTACACCATTTGATTCAATCCAACTACAAAAGGTTCCTTTAATCATTCACATTCCAGGTGTGACCGATCAGAATCCAGAAACGGTTTCTAATGTAGCGGGACAAATTGATTTAAAACCAACGATTCTAAGTTTATTAGGGATGGATATACAAAACGATGTCCATTTCGGCAGTGATCTATTTTCAAAGGATAGGTTCCCATTTGTTGTTTTAAGAGATGGTAGCTTTATTACCGAAGATTACATTTTTACAAAAAATGCCTGCTATGATAAAGCAACTGGTGAGGAAACAGAAACCAGTTTCTGTGAACAGTTCACAGAAAAAGCGGGATTTGAATTAGACTACTCTGATGAAATTGTGTATGGAGATCTTCTCCGCTTTTATAATGGAACATCTTATAGTGAACCAGTGTCTGGAGAGTATGCAGAATAACAAATCGAAGCCTTAACCTACGAACGGTCAAGGCTTTTCCTATGGCATGAAGGACGTACCTTTCCTCATAAACTTATAGGAGAAGGGAATAAGGAGGTTATTTGGTGAAGGTAAGAGTCCGACCAGGGGATACGCTTTGGTATTATAGTCAAATGTTCGCCATCCCTATACATTTACTCATTGACTCCAATTTACATGTGAATAGTAACAATCTACAAATAGGAGCCATCGTAAATATACCAGGCTTTATTTTAAAGCCACATACAATTGTTTCTGGTGATACAATATGGAAACTTGCAAAATCAAGAACGCTTGTGGCAGATGCATTATTTTTAGTAAACCCGGGCATTGATGCAGAAACTCTACAAGTCGGTCAAATCATTCATTTACCAGAGAGAGTTGTGAAACCGATCGTTAATGGAGATCGAAACTATGATTATGTAGATATGATTAACGATATTCATGAATTACAATCGATTTATCCGTTTCTTCAAACACAATCGATTGGAAAAAGTGTATTAGGAAAAGAACTATTTGAATTGCGAATAGGGAGTGGAACAAAAAGAGTCCATTGGAACGGATCTTTTCATGCGAATGAATGGATTACAACAAATGTGATCATGACTTTTTTAAATGAGTATTTACTTGCACTAACAAATCTTGCGCCAATTCGTGGGTTTTATGTGGAACCACTCTATTTAGAAGCATACCTATCGATTGTCCCCATGGTTAATCCAGATGGAGTTGATTTAGTCCTCCATGGTCCTCCAGAACAGGAACCATATAAACAGGAAGTTGTCAAAAAAAACAATGGCAGCCTTGATTTCAAAGACTGGAAAGCGAATATTAGAGGTGTTGACTTAAATAATCAATTCCCAGCCAACTGGGAAATCGAAAAGGAACGTAAGGAACCTAAAGCGCCTGCACCACGTGACTATCCTGGTGATGCCCCGTTAACTGAGCCTGAGGTTATCGCAATTGAAAAATTAACACGGTCCTCTAATTTTTCACGTGTGTTAGCCTTCCATACACAAGGAGAGGTTATTTATTGGGGCTATGAAGGACTAGAGCCACCTGAAGCCGAAACACTGGTAAAGGAATTCTCAAGAGTTTCAGGCTACGAGGAAATTCGTTTCGTTGATAGCCATGCAGGCTTTAAGGATTGGTTTATTCAAGAGTGGAGGCGACCTGGGTTTACATTTGAATTAGGAAAAGGGGTCAATCCATTGCCGATTTCACAATTTGAAGAAATTTATCAGGAAACCCTAGGGGCTTTTTTGGCGTCATTGTATATGTGAAAGTGGTTTATGAAAAAGTCGAGAAATCATCGGCTTTTTTTCTTGCTTTGAAACTTTTTACCATGCATAATCGTATTATCTGTTAAGGGAAACAATAGTAAATAAAAGATGACAGTTGAATAAGGGAATTTCATAAAGAGGTGATTTTCGAGTTGGTGAGAAAATGGATGTACTTTTTCATGTTTCTGTTTCTACTGGCTGGCTGTAACTCTCATCAACCGTTTGAAATAAGTGATGCGCCAAAGAGTAGTAATAAGAACGTTTCGAAGGGCCGTGTGCCAGCTGAATTTTTGGGGGAGAACAAAAAATTGCAGCCACTTGACCTTCAAGGGGAAAATTTTAATAGTGTGGGCGACTGGTATGATGATGAAAGTATTCTTTTTGTAATTGATGACAACGGGATTTCGAAGATATATAGGTACAATCTGTTTACAGGTGAAAAGCAGTTGTTCCTGGAAACCTCAGCTCCGGTACTAACCATGAAGGCAAATGAAGACCATTCCTTGTTTTTAATACATACATCCAATTCACAAAATCAGGCGAAGGTAACAGCTGTCGATAAAACTGGCACTGTACAATATGAATGGACAGCCGATTCGTTTGATTTATTTTATAGCTGGAATCCGTACAATACAAAACAGGTATTCGTGACTTCGTTTTTAGAGGATTGGTCCTTTCAAACCCATTTGCTAGATATAAAGGAGCAGAGGTCAACTAAATATGAGGTATTCCAACCGTTTATTCAATGGATTAATTCGAACACCATATCCTATTTAAAATGGGATCAAAACGCACTTGATTTCTTTGCACCGCTTTATTCGTATCATTTAAATACGAAAACAGAAGGACTTTTATTCGAGGACATTATTTCTTTTGTAGCCTATAAGGATTTACTAATTACGTATGAATTAGTTCAAGACGGTGATTCGGAAGCAAAGATAGGTTTTTATGACCCTGAAAAAAACAAACAGCTTCATGAATATAAAATGCCGCTATTGAGTGACTATTCAAAGTGGTATATTCCATCAGCTGACTATGTAGCTGCTCAAAAGAAATTTTATTCGTTTAAACCATATTCAACGGGAGCGTTGGACACATATGGGGAAAAATTTGAGCTTGTTTCCTATGATATGAGCACGGGGAAAGAAGAAGTTATACTTGAAAAGGTGGACGATCAACCACTTAATTTCTCTCCAAATGGGTTCCTATGTTTATACGGATTTCAATTTGAAAAGATAATTGATTTAAAAACGAAGACCATTGAGGATCTTGTCCTATACTAGACCAATGAAAAAAGCCATCAGACCGATGGCTTTTAAAATTTTTTGTATTAGTGTGCTGTTGGGAAACCGTCTTTCCAGATTGTCATGATTGTGAACCAGCCTAATACTAAAAAGATTCCAGTTGAAAACAATAAGGCTAGAATGTTTTTATCACGTAATGAACGAATAATACCAAATGCAGCTAAAATTACGATTAACGAAAAGATAATCATTAGACCCATGTGACTTACCCCCCTGCTATAATCATTGATTCATTTTAAAAGTAGCCTTTTATTTAATCATTACTATTTTCCCCATAGCAAGAATATTTACAACATCACCTTACAGAAATGTTGTTACAAAAGGCTGAAAACCCTTTATGTAAAAGAAATAGATAGATTCAATCTATATTCTAAACGTTTTCTTTCGTTTTGTCGAGGAGGAAAAAGTGACACTTTCAAGACAATTAAATGATTGAAGCGCTTTTTCGTTTGCAGACGATAGTGTAAAATAAACAGTAGACTAACAAGCAACGGAGGGAAAATGATGAAATGGCAAAGGATTCCGCTAGGAGCCTTACAAACAAATGCATACATACTCGCAAATTCAAAGAAAGAATGTGTCATCTTTGATCCGGGTGGAGATGGACAAAAGTTAAAACTCACTTTAAGACAGCAGGGGTTAACGCCAATAGCGATACTTTTAACACATGCTCATTTTGATCATATCGGTGCCATTGATGATTGTTTAGAGCAATGGAATATTCCCGTGTTTATCCATGAGAAAGAGAAAAATTGGTTGAAGGACCCTGCGTTAAATGGTTCGGCATATTTTATTCCCGGAAAAGAAATCCTGTCAAAAGTAAATCCAACGATTCTTCCTAAAGAAGGAGAATTTTCAGTTGGTGACTTTTCATTCGACCTATTTTATACACCAGGACACTCGCCAGGAAGTGTTTCATACTATTGTAAAGCGCTTGGGGTTGTTTTTTCAGGAGATGCTTTATTCCAGGGAAGTATCGGTAGAACAGACCTTCCTGGCGGGAGCCATGAGGTATTACTTGGCAGCATTCATAAAAAACTGCTTACTTTACCAGAAGATACAATTGTCCTGTCAGGACATGGCCCTGAAACAACCATCGAAGCCGAAATGGACTCAAACCCTTTTTTAAATGGTTTCTAACTTAAAAAACAGAAAAGGCCTAACTCCGGGTGAGTTAGACCTTTTCTGGGGGATGTTTTTGCACTAAGAATCCTTCTTAATGCGGCTTGAAATTTGGCTTTCGCCAAAACTTATATATCCGTATAATGGGAGGGATATTGTAAGCTACTAAACTTACAATATTATAATATAAACACTGTGTCAATGGTGAAATTTAGCAAAGGTGAGCACATGCAGCACATACTAAAAAAACTAATTCAATCATCTCCAACTAACAAAATAACATATGAACAGTACATAAATACCGTACTTTATCACGAAGAAAAAGGCTATTATATGAAAGACCAAGAAAAGGTAGGGAAAAAAGGAGATTTCATTACAACAAGCAATATTTCCACTATCTTCGGTAAACTATTTGCCACGATTTTTCATAAACTTATTTCGCTAGAAAACGTTTCTCCGTTCATCTGTGAAATTGGCGGAGGAAATGGTAGATTCGCAAAAGCGGTTCTGGACGAATTAAAGAATTCCTATACAGATACCTATCAAAAAATGACATATATCATGATTGAGACAAGTCCATACCATCAGCGCTTGCAGCAGGAGATTCTCCCAATTGGTCAAAAGGTAATCCAGTTTCACAGTATAGATGCAGCCAAAAAGAAATTTCAAGTATTTAATGGTGTTCTTTTTTCAAATGAATTATTCGATGCGTTCCCAGTTAGGGTGATTGAAAAACAAGAAGACATTCTCTATGAGGTGAAAATCACGTTAACTAAGGATGAACAGCTATGTGAAATAGTTGAGCCTCTTACTGATGAGCGTATTTTACATTATTTGAATGGTAACAAAATCAATCTTGCTAATGGACAAAGATTCGAGGTTCCGCTTCAAATGCTTTCATATTTAGAGGAGTTAAGTGGCTTTCTTGGAAATTCGGTTGTTTTTACCGTTGATTACGGGTATACAAATGAGGAATGGATGGAACCTGCTAGAAGGAAGGGGAGCCTTCGCGGCTATTACAAACATCATTTAATGAACAATCCTCTTGAGCACCCAGGTGATATGGACCTTACTACCCATATTCATTTTGACACCGTTATTTCGAAGGGTAAAAAGTTGGGACTAGTGTTTGTAAAGAAATTAAGGCAGGATGAATTTTTAATAGCAGCGGGGATTCTGACCTTTTTGCAGGATAATTTTGACCCCAATCCCTTTTCAGATAAAAGTAAACAAAACCGTGCGATTCGGTCTCTCATTATGGATGGAGGAATGAGTGCTGCTTTTCATGTCCTAATCCAGGAAAAAGATATAAAAATAAATTGGGAAACGATCTTCCAAGACAACTAAAAAAAGCGATGTTTCCATCGCTTTTTTTAGTGACCTCCGCCTAACGGCATCATAAATGTGGTGTAATAAGAGAAGGCACAGAAGAACACAGTTAAATATGCGCCAAACACGTAAATATACATTCTTTCAGTCAATTTTAAATAGCTTAAAAGGACGAAAAATCCGGTTTGTGCAAAGAAAATTAGTGCTAGAACATCCATACCACCAACGTAGAACATTACTGCAAAGATACCTGTCCAAAAACCTAAAACTCGGTACATACGTTCCATATGTATATTTCCCTCCCTTGTAAATGATCAAATGCGCATGGCGTATTTTTGCCCGAAAACTTTCATTTCAAATATCCTGGCATCCGCCTGAGGCATAAATTTTATTCAACTAAAGGTTGAATGAAATTTTCACTCACTGTTATTATTATAATGTAACGATTACATAAATGTAAACATTACTTTGCGACAAATGCGTGATAACTACAAGAATTGCATCCTAGAATCATGTTTTCTGACTCTTCCAGCACGACATCGTCAAATAGTAAATCAAACATTCCTCGTAGGAACGCATGGTGCATACCACAAACCGCTTCAAAATTTTCTTGTGCAATTTCTTTAAAAGGGCAATTATTGATTTTCAAAAAGATTTTTGTCTTATCCTTATTATGGTCCAGATCTGGATAAAAACCCGCAACCGTTGATGCCTTTTTTAATATATCTAATCTTTGCTCGAAAGTAAGCTCGTGAATGGAAACAGGAATTTGATGATTGACTAATTCTTCACCAAAACGTCTACCCGTTAGTTCAAGTGCTTGTTTTCCAACATCTCCGAGTGTCGCCATTGTTTCAATTGCAATCTTTGAAAGCAACTGATAATCGCGAAATGGAAAATTAATTTGAATATGATCATTTGATAGTCGATAAAGACGACTTGGTCTGCCGCCTTTTCCGGTTTTCTTTGCTTCGGAAACAAGCATATTTACATCTTCAAGCTTTGTTAAATGAAGTCTGGCTACATTCGGATGAATCTCAAATTCTTCTGCGATTTCCTGTACGGTGACCTCTTCATTTTGTTTAATAATATATTGATAAATATAATAACGTGTTGGATCTGCTAGTACATTTGTTATCTTTAGTGTTTGTTCCACCGTCATCACTCCTTGCGACCCTGATATTACTTTCATTATAGTACAGGTAAATACCATCAATAAGTGATATTTATCACTTGTTAAGAAAAGTTCAGAAATCTCATTGGAATTTTACAACATGTTTAGCATACTTTTTATGCACGCTACATATAATGTATTGATTCCTCCTAATGATAGATAAAAAATCTTTTAAATGCTTTTGAAAAATACAACCATCATGGCAGTGGTTGTATTTTTTATTTTATACAATGAAGGTAGGCTGTTTATAGTATTTGATGTTCAAAAAATGTTCACAATTATTTTATGCAAAAAAAGAAGGAGATTGTAGATTTTTGTTGAAATAGGATACCTGCAAGAGAAAAATAAAATAAGGAGAGTGAAGTATTTGAGTGAAATTGAACAACTCGGCGATCAATTGGTCGAGGACGCTTGGTCAATGAGTGCGTCTGATATTCATTTTGTTCCGAAAATCAACGATGCCATGATTCAATACCGGCTCGACAGTGATTTGTTTAACAAGCAAACGATCCCAAAAGATGTTTGTGAACGCTTGATTTCCCACTATAAATTCCTCGCTGGAATGGATATTGGAGAAAGGAGAAGACCGCAAAACGGTGCAATTACCTTAAATCTCAAAGGCGTGACCATTAACCTTCGATTGTCTACACTGCCCACACCCTACAACGAAAGTCTAGTCATACGTATCCTGCCTGAAACACCAACTTATTCTCTTGCCAATCTATCGCTTTTTCCGATAATGACAACTAAATTACTTACTCTTTTGAAGCATTCACATGGACTTATCATATTTACAGGTCCGACCGGTTCTGGTAAGTCTACCACCCTATATTCCTTACTCCACGCAACGAAGAAGCTTTTCAACCGAAATATCATTACATTAGAGGATCCAATTGAAAAAAGAAGCGAAGATGTTCTACAGGTTCAGGTGAACGAAAAGGCAGGCATCACATATGCGCATGGCTTGAAGGCGATTTTGCGACATGATCCCGATATCATCATGGTGGGTGAAATAAGAGATACAGAAACCGCAAAAATTGCCGTGCGTGCTGCATTGACGGGACATTTAGTCCTAAGCACAATGCATACAAGGGATACGAAGGGTGCGATTTATCGACTCTTAGAATTTGATGTATCCTTGCAGGAAATTGAACAAACGTTAATTGCAATTGCCGCACAGAGGCTTGTTGACCTTAAATGTCCGTACTGTGAAGGAAAATGTACACCGCTGTGTAAAAAGTACCGAAAAATACGAAGAGTAGGAGTATATGAACTTTTAAATGGACATGCCTTGTCAGAGGTCATGAAGGAGGCAAGGGGTGACAAAGCAGAATATCACTATGAAAAACTAAAGGATGTCATCAAAAAAGGGATTGCTTTAGGGTACTTATATCCGGATGCGATGGAAAGATGGGTTGTAAGTGATGACAACGAAAAGAAATAAAAATTGGACCTTGAAAGAACAAACCCTATACCTAGGTAGAATCGGTAACCTGCTTGACCAAGGGTATTCCTTTGATCAAGCATCACAATTTTTACTTTTTCAGCTTCCAAAAAAGCATAGTCAGGATATTGGAGCCATAATTGAAAGCTGTAAACAGGGTGATTCTTTATATACAGCCTTTAGCAAAGTTGGTTTTCACAAGGATATCTTAGGATATATCTATTTTGCTGAGCAGCATGGTGATGTCTCATTTGCCCTTCGAGAAGGAAGTGCAATGTTACAAAAAAAGCTCAACCATCTTGAAAAAGGAAAGAAACTCATTCGCTACCCGTTAGCACTTCTGTTATTTGTAGGGTTTATGTTTACGATGATTGAAAAAATTCTTTTACCACAATTTGAAAGTTTATTTACTTCCATGAGTTATGATCAAACGATCATTTCTACATTTTTATTAAGGCTCCCAGAATTTAATCGATATTTGCTCCTCTTTATCGGTTTATTATTGATCATTGGCCTCGCGTACTATTTTCTTCATTTTCAAAAGCGAACTCCCGTTGAAAAAATGAAGCTGCTATTAAAAATTCCCATTTTGAAAAATGTAATGATTATGTTTAATACACATTTCTTTTCCGTACAGCTTAGCAATTTGTTAAAAGGCGGGTTATCGATTTTTCAAGCGTTAACCATGTTTGAGCAACAGCTTCACTCACCGTTTTTTCGAGAGGAAGCAAAGGAAATGAAACTATTGTTGCGAGCGGGTAACCGATTCGACGAAATTCTGAAGTCGCGAGAATATTACGAGACAGATTTAACGATGATCATTTTACATGGTCAATCTAACGGAAATTTAGCAAGTGAGCTTCAGCACTATAGCCAATATGTCATGGAAAAAGCCGAGGAAAAAATAACACGATTATTAGCAATCGTTCAACCAATTTTATTTGCGATTATTGGAATCATTATCATGCTCATGTACGGCGCAATCATGGTTCCAATGTTTCAATTATTAAACGGAATTTAGAAAGGAAGAGCTGCATGAAATGGAAGAACCAAGAGGGATTTACCCTCGTAGAAATGCTCGTTGTTTTACTAGTTGTTTCCATCTTGCTTTTGATCACTGTGCCAAATGTAACGAAGCATAATACTGTAATTAAGGATAAGGGCTGTGATGCCATGGTGAAAATGGTTGAAGCGCAGGTGCAGGCTTACGAGTTGGAGGAGGGCCATGGTAAAGTAACCTCATTGGACCAATTAACCACTGCCGAGGGATATTTTATAGATAATACAATCCCTGCTTGTCCAAATGGTGACATTATTAAAATGGATGCTGATGGAAAAATTAGTCATGACAAACCAACTGCAGGTTAATGAAAAAGGTTTTACCTTAATCGAAGCATTAATCGTTTTATCAATCGTCATCATGATTTCCTCAATTAGTCTCTTACAACTTAGACCTCTGCATGAATCGAAAAAAATCGATCAATTTCTGGAGCAACTTCAAAACGATATTTTCTTTTGTCAGCAGTATGCAATCAGCCATAGTGAACCGACTTCGCTTTTCTTTAATCCGAGTGGGCCATCATACCGCATAGTAGAGGAAGATAGTTATGAGCAAATTTTCATGAGAAAGATGGATCCTGCGATCCAAATTCAACTTTCAACACTTGGATTAAAATTAACCTTTACAAGTAGCGGGAATATCCAACGTGCAGGTGAAATTCGTTTTAAATATAAGGGGAGCACCTACACTGTTACGTTTTTATTAGGAAAGGGTAGGTTTTATGTTAGTAAGAGATAAGCGGGGATTTACCCTAGTAGAAATGCTTCTTTCCATTTCTATTTGGTTAATGCTTTGTGTGACGCTTCTTCCACAGCTAATGATTATTATGACTGAACGAAGAAATGCAGAAATTTATAGCATGGGAACTCAATTGCTTTCTGAGGAACTTCAGAAAGAGTATAACGGGGAAGCAACATTAGATTATGTAAATGAAGACGGGGTTACCTACAAAATTTCGAAAAACCTTAATGAAGATCTAAAAAAATGGGAGTTATGTGTAACTTGGGAGGACAGGCTTTCAAAAAAATACGAAAGATGTGGATATGTAAATGGTGAGTAATGAAAAGGGGTTTACATTTGTTGAGATGCTCGTAACCTTTTCAATCCTACTTGTCATTCTTTCGTTCATTACACCCTTTCTTGGTGTAGTGTTTCGGGATAATGGTGAACAATTTAATAAATTAGAATGGCAAATTTTAATTCAACAGATGAAAATGGAAATCCGTGAAGCCAGCGAAATATCTGTATTAAGTGAGGAGTCTGTTTCCTTTTATAATGCAGCGGGTGATGTTGTAAGCTTTGAAAAATACACTGACAAAATAAGAAGACGGGTAAATAACAAAGGGCATGAATTGTTGCTTCAACATATAACAGATGTAACATTCGAACCAAGAACAAATGGTTTTTTTATTTCCGTTGTGTCGGTTGATGGGGAAACATATAAAGCCTTGATCTCTTCCCTTACAACAGTGGAGGTGAGGGAGGGATGAAAAACGAAAAAGGGTTTATCCTTCCAGTTACAATTGCCATTTCTTTTTTATTTTTTCTCGTTTTTACATCACAAGTTAATATGTATTTAACAGAAAAAGCCTTCGCAAAGGAAACGGAAGAAATATTAATTTTGGAGAATTTAATGCAGTTAGGAGTAGGAGACATGAAAGCAAAATTGCAGGATGAAGTCGAAAGCGTAGAGTCGGTTGGTTTATTTACTTATCCCACAGGTAGTATCACTTATACCGTTTCGCCACTAACATTAACAACATCCCAGATTACTTTAACATGTAGAACATCTGAAAGACGTAAAAGCAGTGCACGCTTCGAGTACAATTATGAAACGGAAGAAATTAACACTTGGATTGACTTACGTTGAGATATTCGGAAAAAATCAAGAAATTGTTGTCGTAAACATTTTATCGTGGTTACATTTTTAATAAAGTGGAGATAATAAAACTAAGTTTTAAAAGGTAGGTGTTATTATGTCTACAAACGATTATGTGAAATTTGTAACCCAACAGTTTGTAAAGTTTATAGACCAGCCAAAAGAAGTTCGCAAGGCAACGAGGCAGCAACGAAAGGAAGAACAAGCACCCCTGACAAATCGCTGGTTTGGAATCATGCCGCTTGCCGTCTCACTTATGTTCAAAAAGAACAAAAAAAGAGAGAGCTGACAGTATTGTTGTCGGCTCTCTATTAATGTTGTCAAGATTCAGTTTTTTTTTCGTAAATTATCTCGAAGTTTTGTTTACAGAAGTTGCTCCTTCTTCTTGTTTCACTAATATGGATATGTAACCATAGGCAAAATGTGGTGGCCATTTGTTCACATTTCCGCAAAAAAGTTCATACATACCCTTCCTTCATTTGCTTATCGTTTCTATTCACAAGAATTTATTAGTATGATAGAGTAGTAGGTACTTATTAAGTAGGAGTGACAGGTTAGATGACTACAAATAAAGAAAAAATTGTTGATCAGTTGAATCGACCTCTACGTGATTTACGCATTTCTGTCACAGATCAATGTAATTTCCGTTGCTCTTATTGTATGCCTAAAGAAATCTTTGGGGATGATTATGCATTCTTAAAACAAGGAGAATTATTATCCTTTGCTGAAATAGAAAGCTTGACAAAAAGCTTTGTCAAACTAGGTGTACAAAAGATTCGGTTAACAGGTGGAGAACCTTTAGTTAGAAAAAATGTCCATGAACTTGTGGAACGTTTAACACATATAGAAGGTATTGAAGATATTGCCCTAACAACAAACGGAGTATTTTTACCGAAATATGCAAAACAATTGAAGGAAGCTGGCCTCAAACGTGTCAACGTAAGCCTAGATGCCATTGATAATGATACTTTTAAAGACATGAATGGCAGAGCCGTTGGTGTAAAGCCAGTACTAGCGGGAATTGAAGCTGCACAAAAAGCTGGACTGCATGTGAAAATGAACATGGTCGTTCGCAAAGGTAAGAATGATTCGCAAATTTTACCGATGGCTCGATTTTTTAAAGAAAAAGGCATTACACTACGTTTCATCGAATTTATGGATGTTGGAACAACAAATGGCTGGAATTTCGACGAGGTTGTTTCGAAAAAAGCCATACACGATCTAATTCACAGTGAAATGCCTTTGGAACCTGTAGATGCCGATTATTTTGGTGAAGTAGCAAAAAGATATCGGTATGTCGGGACAGACGTGGAAATTGGCTTCATCTCATCCGTTACAGAATCCTTCTGTTCAAGCTGTACAAGAGCTAGAATTTCTGCGGATGGTAAGCTGTATACTTGCCTTTTTGCAACTGCTGGTCACGATTTAAGATCATTAATTCGTTCCGGTGCAACCGAAAGTAATATCGATGAGGAACTTAAATCGATTTGGCAGGCAAGGCGTGATCGTTACTCAGATGAACGAACAGAAGAAACGGCGAAGAAACGTAAGAAAATTGAAATGTCCTATATTGGTGGATAAATGGAAAAAGAGGTGCTTTGGTTGCACCTCTTTTTCGTATTTGATGTCTAGGACTGCCAGTTTTGTACCTATCATATCAATCATGCGGTTGATTTTTCAGCTCTTCCTGACCTTACCAACCAGCGGTGGACAGGGATTTCAACTAATGTAATAACAAGCGCAGTTAGGATTGCTCCCCAAAGAGTCACTCTTGCACCATCTAAAAATTGTGAAACTAAATATACCAGGATTGCCGCAGCAATGAAATCTGCAATATCCGTCATAACAGTTGAATTTCTTCTAAGCATCATAACTTCCATTAAGTGACCAACTATGGCCAATACGACTCCGACCACGATTGGCTGATACCATGAAACATAATCTACACTATCAAAAATACCTGAACAAATTGCAACAACTAAAGGTAATAAAATAATCTTCATAATGAATCCAGTCATTGCATTACCACCTCCTTTATGTGATATTTTTTACATAAAACAAAGAGAATATGTAAATATACTAGCGATCTGTTTCTACAACTGTAATATTTTTTACTCTTTCTGTTTCGGGTTCGAAGGTGATATTCACAATAACACCAAATTCACGATTATTTTGTTTTAACCAAAGCTTGAAACGTTCAACATACATATCATTTTTCTTGTATCTACCAACATGTAAATAATCTAAAATTTGGGCGGATGGATATCGTTTCCCGGTTTCTTCCATCGCGAGCCTACCCCATTTTGCATATTCAGGTACCGGTTTTTTAGTTTCAGCTGTTGTAATTGGAAAATCATTCAAGAAAATTATAGTTGGGGAAAGAAACAAACTTAAACAGAATCCAATCAATACTTTCCGTAGCACGACAAACACCTCTCTTTTCAATTAGATTTCCCAATCATCCGGTAAATTTATGCAGAAAGAATGGTAAAGTGTGGTATTATGAAAAAAAAGGGGGAGTGTTGATGATAAGAGCGTTAAAAAGCTTTATTTACGTTCTTGTTTTACTCGCATTGTTTGCATGTAGTACAGATAATGCGGGACAAAAAGATGGTGTGCTTACTCCAGTCAAACAAAATGAAAGAAATTCACAAATTATTAATTCGCTTGGTTTTGATCCGCTATTAATGTATGAACTCGAAGTAAAAAGCAATGATATAAAAATAATTCATGTGTGGGTTGAGCATTACAAGGATGGAGAAAAACAAGATGATCTTATAAAAGGTTCAACTGCTACCAGTGAAACAATGACGTTGGCATATTCAAAACTTGATTTTAATTTAGATGAAAATACTACCTATGCACAATGGACTATCTCGGTTGCTGATGGGACGACATTATCTACATTTGAGTCAACACCAACAGAACTAAAGGACAATTTAGGAATGGGTCAAACCTGGGTTGATGATAAAACAATTATCGAAGCGGAAAAACCAATAACCCTTTCTTTAAGTGTAAGAAATAGTAGAAATGGTGTTGGAATTGGACTAGGTGATGATGTAATAGAGAATGCAATAAAAGATAGCGAAGAAGTCTTTGTTGTAAAAGCAATGATAAGTAAACAGGAAGAATTTTTTGATTGAAGCGATCCGTTTTGGGTCGCTTTTTTGATTGCTGTATGAATTGTCCTCCAAGCGCACATATTATCACTATGTGAATTGTTGTAAATGGGAGGAAACATCATGCGGAAACAATTATATTTTATGATTATCTTATTATGTACAACCTTGCTTGTTAGTTGTAAGGGTGATGACAAAGCTAAAGAGAAAAAAGACGAAGCAGAAACAAAAATTCAACAAGTTGAAGATCGGGTGATGGATCTTGGATCACTCGGATTCACAACAGATGATCTCGTGAAGAATTGGAATGAAGCCCAAGCAGAAATGAAGGACTCCGACAAAATTGACCAATTAAATGTAAGAAATGGAGAATTCAAACACGATATCAATAATGGAATGATACTCGAAGGCATCGTAAATGAAACAACCAATGAGGTAGTTCGATTATCAATTGTGAAGAAAGACATGGAATCAGACAACCTCAACACAACCCTAGACAAATATGAGGACACGATTGCAGCTTTCTTCTTGTTGGTCGCAGTAACAAACACGGAAGAGGCGGTCAAAGAAGAGGATATTGGGGCAGTCACATATAAATTAGGTCTCCTCCGAGACAAGGATAAGAAAATTAATGGAACCGCCACATTGAACAATATTACCTATAAGGCAGAAGAAAATGAGCGGGGATTGGTGTTGTCTGCGGTGGAGAAGAGGGACTAAGCGACCAAGTTGAGGTCGCTTTCCTTTTGATTATGACTGTACTTTTCCCTGCAAGAAAGCTTGTACCTCATCTATGGTAAGTCCTAGCTTTTTTGCTTCAAACAACAGCTTTATCCACTCAGAATCTAAATTTATTGTATTATTCTTCTCCAGTATCATGTTTTCCCCCAATTTTAGTCGAACTCTTCATACTGTCCTCTTGCTGATTTTGCCAGTTTCGGAATTGTACAAAGTTTTGAAATTCACGAAAATCCTCTTTACTTAATCCTTCATCAATTGCTATTTGTAACAGTGCAGTCCACTCTTTATCCAACATATCATCGGAGTAATATGTACTTTTTTCTTCCTTACCTAATAAATATTCCACGCTTGTATCTAGTGTCCCAGCAATTTTTGTTATGAACTGTAGAGAAGGATTTTTTTGAACATCACGCTCTATGTAGCTTAAATAAGATTTTGAAACCCCAGCACGTTTTGCGAGCTCAGTAATTGAAAATCGTTTCTTCCTCCTTAATATCCTAATTCTCTCACCAATCATCTACCCTTCTCCTCATTATTTAAGATTTCTAAACATGTTCATTATAAGGAACAAAAAACACTTTATAAAGTTGTGAATTAGTATGTAAAACAAAGATAAATAAAGAAAACAGATGATAATTGTTCTTTATTAAGAAAAAACGGCTGATTTTGAGATTTTATAAAGTTAGTACTAATGGGCTATACTTTGAGAAATATTCTTTTTAAAGAACGGTTAAAACCAATATATCCTTAAATCTATAATAGCTTTTTAAAAAGAGATTGTAGTTCTTAACCAAGAATTCATAAGTTAAAAGGAAGTGATAATTTCATGTACAAGAAAATGTGTGATAGATGCTGCAGGCCATCATATAGTGCAAGTAAATTTGGAAAGTGGACATGTCCTGTATGTCAAAAAGATCTTTCAAACCTAAAAGTAATGGAAGCGGAAGAAATTGCATCTACAGGCTATGTTATCGCTAATAACAATCTCAAGGAAATTATAAATCCCCAAATTGAAAAATACATATAGAAATAATTCCTCATTTAATCAAAATTTTAACTAAACATACAAATGGCAATCCAAAGGATGAAAATTCGACTTTGGATTGCCTTTTTTATTTGTTTTATTGTCGAAAAGATGGACAAAGACCAATTTATTTTCTTGGAATTTAAAATGATGAATACCAATAAACTACCAATGTCGGGGTTCTTATATAAGAACAAAACATTCTAAATAAAGAAAAACAAGGAGGGAAGAAAAATAAGGTATTCCCGTAAAAGAAGGTTTGGTGCAAAGTTCAAAAAGAAGTTTTTCCTGGTAAAAATAGTCATTATTATTTATTGTTTTTATGGAATAATTGCAGGTTTAACGACTGATACGACATCTTATTTTTCTAACAGTAAAATATCTCAGGTATCCTTTGCTACTGGGACATGGGAACCTGTAAACAATATTTGGGATCACACTTCGCTGAGATTTCTAGAAGGAGATAAAAAAAATCCTAATCAAAAAGATTTTTACGGTTTTAGTTGCGAAAGGGGTCTTTACTCTGATATTCAAAATTACAGTGAAAACAAAATGCAGGATATCTCCACCTTCTATATATACTATCATCCAACTAAAGAGCCAAATTCCAATTTGAAGGATAAAGAAGAGTTAACCAAGGATGTGATTCCAGTATTGGCCCCTAACGAAACTAAAAGATTGGCATTTTTGGAGAAGGATAAGTTAAGACCTGGGAAATACAAGTTTATGGGGTTACAGAGAATAGGTCATCCTTATCCTGAAAAACAACAAGGAAAAGACAATAATGTTACAGAGGATGGCAGATTGAAGTTCTGGGGTGGGACTATAACAATTACTGAGATGGACCTTAAACAATGTAATCAGACTATACCTTCACCAAATAATGTTGAACCCGTTGAAGAGCCTGTTGAAACAGCTACTGAAACAGAGCAAAACGAACATGTTAATGAAGAAAAAAATGAATCAACGCAAACTTCCAATAATAACGTGGAATCAGTAGTGAAAGAAGAATCCTCTCCACCTATTGATACCAATCCTGCGGAAGGAGAAGACGATGAAGAAACCAAATAAGCTATTAAAATATGTAAGTGCAGGTACCACTGGAGTCTTAGCCCTTCTTATGCTCACATTGCTGTATTCAGTCATAGTTCCAAGAATAATAGGTGGGGAACCAAATATTATTGGATACCAACTTAAAACTGTGTTATCAGGTTCAATGGAACCAGAAATAAAAACGGGATCAATCATTGCGATCAAACCGATAACCCAAAAGACTGTCTTTCAAGAGAATGACGTAATTACATTTATCTCACCAGATGATCACTCCATTTTAATCACTCATAGAATTATAGCGGTAAAAGGGGAAGGCACCCACTTTTTAACAAAAGGTGATAACAATGATAATCCCGATAGCCAACCAGTTTTAGCTCAAAATATTGTGGGAAAGTATGAGGGCTTTACCATTCCTTATGTTGGTTATCTAGTAAATTTCGGTAAGTCAAAATTAGGTAGTATTTTGTTCCTTATTATTCCAGGCATTATCATATTAGGATACTCAATAGTAACCCTATGGAAAGCTATTTCTTCACTTGAAGATAAGAAAAAAGAAGAAACAGCATAAGTCAACTGGGTTGTTTCCTTCTAACATCTAGAAGGTTCAATAATATAACATCATCCCCTTAAATGGGCTGAAGGAGGAAATGGTTGTGAGTGTAAAAAAGAAAATTGGTTTTGGTATTGCATCATTGGCATTAGGAGCAGCATTAATAGGTGGAGGTACGTATGCTTATTTTAATGATGTTGAGACTTCAAGTGGCAATACATTTGCGACAGGTACAATTGAACTTGAACCAAATGCAATCTCAACAAATAAAATTGATTGGTCGAACAAAAAACCAGGAGATACTTTTAGCTATACCTTCCCTCTACAAAATACTGGCACATTAAATGCAAATTTATTCATTGATATCATTAACTATAATTCGAATGGTAATGGTGACAACACAGATTTAGGTGAAGTACTACATATCACGGAATTAAGTGTCGGTGGAACGAATTACCTTAACCAATTTGATGCAAATACGGATGGTACAGTTACATTAAAAGAATTTGCTGATGGAGCCAAATTACAATTTGGTGAAATTAACTCAGGAGAAACAAAGAATATGACTGTTTCCGGCTTGTTTTTTGAATCGGGAAGCCCGCAGAATGAATACCAAGGAGATTCTTTGACATTAGATGTAGAGTTTGAATTAAGACAACAATAGTCTCAAAAAAACTATGAAACTATCAAATAGTAGTAATCTACTGCATTACTTGAGAGGAGACTTTTAGATGAAAATGAAGAAGAAATTACTTGGTTTTACGTTAGGTGCAACCGTTCTAGCTGGAACAATAATAGGTGGAACATTCGCTTATTTCAATAGCACAGAGACCTCAACTGGAAATAACTTTTCCTCAGGAACTCTATCGTTACAAAGTATGAGAAATGATTTACCAACAAATGGACCTATGTTTTATACAGAATCAGGACCTGATGGTGTCAGTGGAACGGGTCTTTGGAAACCAGGGGATGCACATACAAGAGGCCTTTTTATAGAAAATACAGGAACCCTTGATGCACTCCTAAAAACAGTATCAGCTTCACCAGAGGCAACAGTAGGTACAGATGCTTTTAATGATGCAATGAAATTTGCTGAGCAATCCATTGCAACAATTTCAATTTTAGAGCCTGTGAATGGTGAAGGAACCTTCGATAGCACTACCTATGCTGAAATGCTGAACGAAGTAAACGAGTGGTTTAACCTACAATTTGATTATTATTGGTATTTAGAAGCTTCAAAAGAGGGTGACCTTGATCCGTTTGAGGGAATAACTTTAGCCGCTGAAATTATTGATAACATTGAGCAACAAGCTCAAAACAAAGTGTTTACAGTTTCTGTAACGGATATGTTTGGCAATACTTCAACAATTGAAGGGAAAATTGCAGACATCATCAATGAACAAAGCTTAAAGGATTTAGTAACTAATGGTGTAAACGTATCAAGCGAAAATTTAACTGTAACAACAGGAGAGCAAATGTATTTTGCTTACACAATTAAGTTTTTAGATTTAGACCCTGAGGTAAACAATCCACTTCAAGGTAAAGAGATTAATTTTGGCTTTTCATCAGAGTTCATAGCAAAGTAACTAGAACTCTTTGATTAGTAATACTTTAGAAGTAGGAGGAAAGGTAATGAGTCAAAGACAACAGGGTATGGCATCAGGATTAGGAAAAAAAGCAAGTAAGATTTTACTTGCTCTTTCCCTAGGTCTATTGATTCCTTTGCAAACCTCTTTTGCAGAGGATGTAACAGACCGGAAAGGGGAGACCAAAACATTTCAAAGCAAAAGTAAAATAGGTATTATGAGTTCTGGACTTCAAGTCCAAGATATGGGTTCGTTAACTCCAGAAGACCTAGTTAGAAAGATTGTTGGCAATGATGTCTCTATTAGTAATGTGAAAGTCAGTGGTGTAAGCTGGTCATCTGGTATTTTCACTGGTGGTGATGGCATTATTGGATTTAATGATGGAATTGTTTTAAGCTCGGGGAGTATACAAAACGCTATTGGACCAAATACATCATCAAGTATATCTGAGAGTAACGGATTAGGCGGAGACGGAGATTTGAATACTCTTGTCAGTGGAACACGTGATGCAACCTATTTAGAATTTGATTTTGTACCAAGATCAGATGTGATTAAGTTTCAATATGTTTTTTCATCAGATGAGTATAATGAATACGCTGGATCAAGCTTTAATGACGTATTTGGATTCTTTGTCAATGGCCAAAACGTAGCAATATTGCCAGGAACATCAACTCCTGTATCCATTAATAACGTTAATCATTATTTGAATACCCAATATTTTGTTGATAACACCTCAGGAGCATTAAATACAGAAATGGATGGTTTAACGACTGTTCTACCAATTGAGGCTCATGTGAATAAAAATCAAGTAAACCATATTAAATTAGCAATTGCAGATGTTGGTGATTCTGCCTATGATTCAAATGTTTTTATTAAAGCAGGAAGTTTTACTGATAATCCAAATGAAGTCTTCGGGGAAGGAAGTTTAGTAAGCAATGAAGGCGAGCGTCGTAGTTTTGGATTCTTAGTAAATGAAATTGATGAAGAAGTATGGAACGTGAATTTACGATATACAGGACTAAGTAAAACAGGTGCGTTAATGATTAATATAGATCAAAAAACTGCCGAGAACGTTTCATTCCTAAACAATGGTTCGGGGATTGAGTTTGATGTTGTGGGTTCCATTACAAAGGTAACTTATCCACTAAAAACGGTAAGTAGTAAACTTCATGTAAAGATCATCGATAACGGTCAAACGGGAGATATTTTCGAGCTTACCATTCTTGATGGCCCATATGAGGGATATACAACAGGCGAGGCACAACTTGCTACAGGCCAAATAGGTGTAACCTATTAATCAGTAGAAATGGGAAAGGAGTTAGTACTCCTTTCCTTTTTTAAAACGATATGGAGGAATCCAATGAGACAAAAAATAAAAGCGGGATTTATCATTTATTTTTTAATTGTTTTTTTCATCATTAACTCACAGATTCCATTAATGGTTGAAAGTGCTTCTCAGCCACATGACAAAATTGATCTATCGACGAACCCGGATAAGATTTTTAATTTATCCAATTTAAAACCAGGTGAACAGTTTGATTCAACCATTACCTTACAAAACAAAGGGGACCTTGATTTTTATTATAATGTTGCAGCTCAACTAGAGGAAGGTTCAGAAAGGCTATTTAAAAAACTAGAGTTAACAATTTCAATTGAAGACAAAGAGTTATACAGAGGTAGTTTAGGAGATTATAGAGGGATTGATAAAAGGCAGCTTAAAAAAGCGACAAATGAACGATTAACTTTTACCGTTTCATTACCTTTTGGTTCAGGAAATGAATATCAGGGAATAAAGTCAACTGTTAAGTTTATATTTGAGGCAAAAGAAGTAGTGATTTCACCGACTGATGATTTCTCACTTCCAATTACTTCAACAAACTACTTCAATTTCCTTTTAATCGGATCAATATTATTAGCCTGTGGAGTTACCGTTATGTATCATTCATGTAGACAAAATTTGAAACTAAGTTAGCCCACATATTCATATGTGGTTTTTTGTGGTTCTTAATAATGAAAAAATGGAATGCGGGATTTTATTAATCATATATATTAAATATTTAATAAAATCCTATTGTTCAAAAAGTCAAATCGTGATATAGTTCGAATATGTACTTTATTAAGAACACTAAAGTACACATACAAATGTGAGGGGATTTATAGTATCTATGGGAAAAAAGCATATCGGCGATCAAATTAAGACGTTGAGACTCCAACATGGTAAGACCTTAAAGGAATTAGGAGAAGAGATCGACTTTAATTACAGTAATCTTTCCAAAATTGAAAGAGGTTTACGTAAGCCAACCGTCGAATTCCTGAAAAAGCTTACAAACTATTATAAAGTGGATATTTCTTATTTTTTTGATGTTGATAATGAGAATCCAAGTAATAGGGTTTCGATGGATTTGGATTGGTTTATGTTATCACAAGAGATGAAAAGTAAAAATGTTACTTTTGAAGAATTAAAAGCAATGGCAGACACGATAGCAAAAATTAAGAGCTATAATTCTCTAAAATGAAAAAGTAGTTCGTATTTACCAAAAATAGGTTGACTTGTTCTTTTTGAAGAACTAAAATATAGGATATAATATCGGTTTTCCAAATTGAACAATTGATATAGTAAGATCTATTTTTTTAGATAATTCGTTCTTTATGAAGAACCACTAACCTCTGGAATAAAACAAAGCAGGTGATGAAGTGAAACAAAACTTTCAAGTGCCAAATCATTATGGTATGGAACCAGTAACAGATAAAGAAATAGATCTAAGGAACATTTTTCTAATTCTTATGAGACGTTGGTGGGTCATCGTTATTTTTACGATTCTAACAACAGCAGCGGGTTATTATTATGCAGAAAAAAACGATACTCCCGTATACCAATATACTACCAGGCTAATGATTCATGCTAGTCAGGAACAAATACAAACATTATTAGTCGTGTTAAAGGATCCGCCAATCTTGGAAGAGGTAATTGAAAAACTTGGCTTGAATCAGTCCCCGGATAGTTTGGCAAACCAAATATCTGCTAGCGTTGTTGGAAGCTCCCAAAGGGTAAACATTAATGTAATCGATATTGACTCAGAAAGGGCTGTTGCAATAGCAAATGCTACAGCAGCTGTCTTTCAAGAAAAAGGACCAAAAGAAACTAATTATGATATTCAGATTAGTATATTGGAACAATCGACTGTGCGACCTCAACAAATAAACGGAGATAACTCCACCATAAAGATGGCAGCGATAATTGGAGGAATCATTGGCGGGATAGGAATCGTATTATTACTTAACTCATTGGATAACTCATTACTGACCGTTCAGGACGTAAACAAAGCATTAGGGGTACCCGTATTAGGAAGTGTATCTAAAATAAACAAGAAGAATACACAAAGAAAAAAGTTAAAAAAGCAAGTCGTCAGTATAAGGGGTGAAACAATTGATTCATAGTCTGTTTAAACAACATAGTAAGATAATCAAGCAAAGCGGGATAACCACTCACTCTTATCCAGATTCCATTATTTCTGAACAATTTAGGACCATTCGTACAAATTTACAATTTATAAATGGTGTGAATAAAAATCAAATTATTTTAGTCACATCTCCTGGTCATTCAGAAGGAAAATCAACAATCGTTGCAAATTTAGCCATCTCCGTTGCTCAAAATAAGGATAGAGTTTTACTTATTGATACAAATTTGAAAAAACCTGCTCTCCATTCTATTTTTAATGTAGAGAACACGGCTGGTTTAACAGATGTTTTAAGAGGAAAATTAAGTTTGGAAGAAACAGTGATGCATACCGATATTGGAAGATTAGATGTGTTAACAAGTGGTTCTCTTCCAGCTATCTCTTCAGATTTAATTGGATCAATGGCCATGTTTGATTTATTACAAAAAGCCTCAAAAAAATATAATATTATTTTAATTGATTCACCGCCTTTTCTAGAGTTATCTGACACTCAGATACTCGCTAGTGTATGTGATGGAGTAATTTTAGTTGTAAAGAGTGGTAAAACAGATGCGAAAAAGGCAATTGAAACGAAGAGACAATTAGATTTGGCAAGGGCCAAGATTATAGGTGTTGTTATCAATGAAAAACTATTTTAGGGGCCTTTTTTTATAGTATTTTGTTCTTTATTAAGAAATAACTGTTCTTTTAATCTGATTTTTGGTGATGTCTCCTTACCATTATCAATGGAGGCACTCGGTCATGCTGTGGGTTAACAGCCTTAGACGCAAGTCGTCGAAAGTGTGGTGTGAGGGCGGGTTAGATGCCCATTTTAATTAATATCTTACCTATGTGTTTTTGTTAAAAGTATATAGGTAAGATATTAATTTAAAAGGAGTGTACAGATTGCAGGAAATGAATCATTATCCAAAATCAATTAAGAAAGCAATTAGATATATAAAACAAGAAGCAAAAAAGGAACAATTAGCGGAAATCAAACTGATTTTAGAAAATGCAATTAAAAGACGTGAATATATGCTTGATAAAACAAAGGATTAAAGTGGCAAGAGAGGAGGAGAAAAATTGACATATCGACAGAGAATTTCATTGTTTATTTTTATTGATTCAATCATCGTACTATCGTGTATCTTTCTTAGCCACTATTTAGTAGATGCTAGGTTTTCAGTTTTTACATTGTTAACTGTTTTCATTTACATCTCATTTTTAATCAGTCACCATTTATTCGCGCACTTATTTAAGCTTTATAAAAAAGCATGGGAATATGCTAGTATTGGTGAACTCGTCATCATTGCAAAGTCTGTTACGGCCACAGTGATATTAGCAGCCATTATGCAATTTATTATGAACCATGAGATCTATATTCGCTTTCTTGCTATCACCTGGCTGCTCCTCATATTATCCATTGGAGGAACAAGATTTTGCTGGAGGATCTATCGTGACACGTATATCAAAAAAAACCACCATCGGAAACGAACACTCATCATTGGAGCGGGTGCTGCAGGCACAATGGTTGTGAGACAAATCAAAAATAACAACGAATCTGAGCTCATTCCAATTGGATTTATTGATGATAATTTGAAGAAACAAAATCTTGATATATTGGGTATTCCAGTGTTAGGTGGGATTGAAAGTATCGAGGAAGTAGTAAGAGAAAAGAACATTGTTAATATCATCATTGCAATTCCTTCTTTAAGTAAAAGAGAACTTAATAAAATTTTCCAGGAATGTGCAAAAACAAAAGCTAAAACACAAATCCTTCCAATGCTTGAAGACTTAATTACCGGTAAGGTAGCGGTGAATCAATTCCGAGATGTGCAGGTGGAAGATCTACTAGGCAGGCATCCTGTTGAGCTTGATACAGAGAGTATTTCAGACTATGTCACAGATAAGGTAGTTCTAGTAACTGGAGCAGGCGGTTCAATAGGTTCAGAGATTTGTAGACAGGTAGCAAAGTTCAATCCAAAACATCTTATTTTACTTGGACACGGTGAAAATAGTATTTATTCAATCGAGCTTGAATTAAATGAAACCTACCAAGGTTCAAAAATAAATATAAAAACTGAGATTGCGGATGTTCAGGATAAACAAAAAATGATGGACGTAATGAGTACATATCAACCTGACGTTGTTTATCATGCAGCAGCTCATAAGCATGTTCCTTTAATGGAACGGAATCCGGAAGAAGCCATTAAAAACAACATCATTGGAACAAAGAATGTGGCTGAAGCAGCTGACTGGTGTGGTGTTCATACATTTGTAATGGTTTCAACTGATAAGGCAGTAAACCCAACAAGTGTGATGGGAGCAACAAAAAAATTAGCTGAAATGATTGTTCAAAATATGGGAAAAACAAGTAAAACGAAATTCGTTGCGGTTCGTTTTGGAAATGTGTTAGGAAGCCGCGGGAGCGTCATTCCCCTTTTTAAAAGACAAATTGCAAAAGGTGGACCAGTTACGGTTACCCATCCAGATATGGTTCGATATTTCATGACCATTCCTGAGGCATCTAGATTAGTTATTCAGGCAGGTGCTTTGGCACAAGGTGGCGAAATCTTTGTTCTTGATATGGGGGATCCTGTCAAGATTGTTGATTTAGCGAAAAATTTAATTAAGCTATCGGGATATTCTGTGGACGAAATCGGCATCGAATTTTCAGGAATGAGACCTGGTGAGAAGCTTTTTGAAGAATTACTAAAGGCCGATGAAGTACATGAAACGCAGGTTTATCCAAATATATATGTTGGAAAAACAGCAGAGCTTTATATTGAAGAAATTGAAAAAGTAATTTCAACCTATAGCAGTTTAACAAAGCAAGAGATTCGGGAGCAGCTTGTTAGCTTGGCAAATAGAGCACCACTTCCTCAAAAACGATTAATGTCCATTCCAGGTTAAAGGAGAGTAAAAAATGAAGGTAAGAAAAGCAATTATACCAGCTGCTGGATTAGGAACGAGATTTCTTCCAGCAACAAAAGCAATGCCAAAAGAAATGCTGCCTATTGTTGATAAACCGACTATCCAATACATCATTGAAGAAGCCGTCGAGTCGGGGATTGAAGATATCATTATCGTAACAGGAAAAGGAAAACGCGCAATTGAAGATCATTTTGATCATTCATTCGAACTCGAACAAAACCTTATCGATAAAGGGAAGTTTGAGTTGTTAGATGAGGTTCAAAAGGCTTCAAAGCTTGTGGATATTCACTATATCCGTCAAAAGGAACCAAAAGGGTTAGGTCATGCTATATGGTGTGCTCGTAAGTTTATCGGGAACGAGCCATTTGCAGTTTTACTTGGTGATGACATTGTGTCAGCACAAAAACCATGCTTGAAACAGATGATTGAGCAATATGAGCGATACAATGCATCGATTCTAGGTGTTCAAACTGTTCCGGAAAAAGAGGTTCATCGTTATGGAATTGTGGATGGAAACCAACATGGCGAACGCTTTTACAGCGTAAATCATCTTGTTGAAAAACCAAAACAAGAAGATGCACCTTCAAATCTAGCAATCATGGGCCGGTACATTCTAAATCCGCGAATCTTTGAAATCCTTGAGAATCAGCTTCCAGGAGCGGGTGGAGAGATTCAATTGACGGATGCAATTGCTGGATTGAATCAATATGAAGCTGTTTATGCCTATGACTTTGAAGGAACTCGATACGATGTTGGGGAGAAGATGGGGTTTATCCAAACAACTATAGAATTCGCTCTCAAAAGGGACGATTTAAGGAAACAATTGTTGAATTACTTATCAGCTAAGCTGGATAAAGAACTTATAAAATGATTTTCATAATGTCGAAAGGACTAATAGTATGACTGTCCTCTGGATCAATCTTTTTCTTGTGTTTTTATTAGCATTTTTTTCTAGATATTTTGCAACCAATGCTGTGTTTAACAGTTCGGGAACATTGATTAAAAGAGAACCAAATAAGGCATTAGCTCTGCTTTCAATAGTACCTTTTATCTTAGTTTCCGGACTGCGGAAGAATATTGGAGATACCCCTTTCTACATGCATGCCTACAATATAAATGAATTTACTTGGGAGCATATTAAATCGACAGATGATATTGGATTCGGTATTCTTCAAATGATTTTAAAAAAGTATTCAGGTGATCCACAAATACTAATCATAACAACTGCTATTGTAACAAACCTACTTATTATTTTTGTTTTTTACAAGTACTCAAAATTAGTTGAATTAAGTATCTATGTGTATATCACTGGAGGCTTATTCTTAGTCACGATGAATGGAATTAGGCAATGTTTAGCAGCTGCAATTATATTTTCTGCTACAAAATTTTTAATAGAGGGTAATAAGGTTAAATATATATTACTTGTCGTTTTTGCTTCGTTATTCCACCAGAGTGCACTTATATTAATTCCTGTTTACTTCTTAGTTAGATATAAACCATGGACGAAGTCAACATTGGTCCTTTTATTCTCTGCTGCCATAATAGTATTGGGATTTAACTATTTTTCAACGATATTATTTTCTGTTATTGAAGATAGTCAATATGGTGTATACAGTAATTTTAATGAAGGGGGAGCAAACGTTATTAGAGTAATCGTGTATGCTGTTCCTTTAGTAATTGCTTTTTTAGGAAGAGAAAAATTAAGGAGAATATTTCCTGAAAGTGATGTATTTGTGAATATGGCATTAGTTGGACTATCTTTTTTGATTATTTCAACGGCGAACTGGATTTTTGCTAGGTTTAATATTTATTTTGAGCTGTATCAATTGGTCTTAGTGTCTTGGATCATACATGCATTTAAAGAGAAAGACCAAAAGCTTGTTTACTATGCAATACTTGTTTGTTATTTTGCTTATTATTTTTATGAAAGTGTTATTAATCTAAATATTAAATACTTAAGTGATTACTTAGGATAAAGCGATTCCATTTTAGGATAAAAACCAGAGTTTTAGTAAAAGGTAGGTACTGGAAAATGGTTGATGGTACTTACTTTATAGGTGATGACTCTTTGGTTGAGAATAAACATTCGTAGGAGAAGGTTGAAGATGGAGATTTCTGAACGATTGAATCAACAAAGAATGAAAGAAATACTATTGAACATCTATATAAAAGGTACGGAAGCAGAAAGCATTCAAGTGGAAGAGTTAATCGAGGAAATTGTAGTACAAATTTTAGACGATGAAATTAGTTTGAGGAGAAAATAATGAAGAGAGCATTTGATTTTACGCTTTCGTTTATTTTATTCATATGTCTTTTACCCATTTTCATCGTTATTGCAGCCTTAGTTAAATTAAAGCTTGGCTCACCAATTATTTTTAAACAAGAACGCCCTGGGTTGAATGGTAAACTCTTTTTTTTATATAAGTTTCGAACAATGACAGATGAAAAAGATAAGTATGGTCAGGTACTACCAGATGCTTTGAGGCTGACACCTTTTGGAAGATTTTTGCGAAAATATAGTTTAGATGAGTTTCCGCAATTATTGAACGTGTTAAAAGGAGATTTGAGTTTAGTTGGCCCAAGGCCTTTACTTGTTGAATACTTACCCCTTTATACAAGAGAACAAGCACTAAGGCATAAGGTTAGACCAGGAATTACAGGCTGGGCACAAGTAAATGGGAGAAATACGCTTTCTTGGGAAGAAAAATTCAAATTAGATGTTTGGTATGTTAGAAACCAATCAATCTACTTAGATATCAAAATTCTATTTTTAACGGTTTATAAAGTGTTAATTTCGGATGGAATCAATCAACCTGGGAATACAACAATGGAAAGTTTTAAAGGATCCAAGTCAGTTGGAGGGGGTCATTAATGAAAGTTGTTATTATTGGTCATGGCGGGCATAGTAAGGTGGTTACTGATATCATCCAGGCAACTCAAGGACTTCACATCATTGCATATCTTGATAACAAATATGAAAAAACTCAGCTCATAAATCATGTCACCTATGCTCCTCAAAGCGCTGTTAATGATTTGAAGGAGGAATACGGAGATATTAAGTTTGTTATCGCTATTGGAGATAACAGAGTAAGAAAAATGATTGTAGAAATGCTTAAGTTGACAGAAAGAGAGTTTATCACCGTTATTCATCCTACTTCAAGTGTAAGCCCAAGCGCAAAGATTGGGAATGGTACTGTTGTCATGCCCAATACAATTATCAATGCAGATTCAATAATTGGGAATCATTGTATTATTAATTCAGGATCTATTGTAGAACATGACAGTTTAGTAGATGATTTTGTACATCTATGTCCTAACAGTACTATTGCAGGTACGGTAATGGTAGGGGAGGGCTCCATGGTTGGAAGTGGGGCTACCATCATCCCAAATAAGAAGATTGGCGAATGGACAACGATTGGTGCTGGAGCAACAGTAATTAATGATCTTTCTTCAAATTGTGTAGCTGTGGGAACACCTGCGAAATCAAAATTGAAAAGTCAAATAAATGTGGGGTGAAATCAGTGAGTCAAGGAACCTTTAAAAATAGGATTTATTTATCCTCCCCTCATATGAGTGGGAAGGAAATTGCATACATAAAGGAAGCATTTGAAACCAATTGGATTGCTCCTCTTGGACCAAATGTAGATGCTTTTGAGAAAGAAATTGCTCAATATGTAGGAGCCAGTGAAGCGGTAGCCGTCAGTTCTGGAACGGCAGCGATTCATCTGGCTCTTTCTTTATTAGGAGTACAAAGTGGGGATAAAGTGTTTTGCTCAAGCCTTACATTCATAGCAAGTGCAAATCCTATCAACTATCAAGGGGCTGAACCTGTATTTATCGATTCAGAACCTGAGACTTGGAATATGTCTCCCAATGCTCTACAAAGAGCTTTTGATGATGCGGTCTTAGAAGGCATTCTTCCGAAAGCGGTTATTGTTGTTAATCTATATGGTCAGAGCGCAAAAATGGATGAAATTTTAGCGATATGTAATCAATATCATGTCCCAATTATCGAAGATGCGGCAGAATCTTTGGGTGCTTTATATAAAGGGAAAGCAAGTGGGACCTTCGGAAAATTTGGTATCTTCTCCTTTAATGGAAATAAGATAATCACTACATCAAGTGGAGGAATATTGATTTCAGATGATGTTGAAGCATTAAAGAAAGCAAGATTTCTTGCTACACAAGCAAGAGATAATGCTCCACATTACCAGCATAGTCAAATCGGATTTAATTACCGACTAAGTAACATTTTAGCAAGTATAGGAAGAGCTCAACTAGAGGTGTTGGACGATCGAATTGCAGCAAGAAGGGCGATTTTTGAACGTTATTTTGAAGAGTTTTCAACTCTTCCAGGTTTTACATTTATGCCTGAATTGCATGACACCTTTTCTAATCGTTGGCTAACAGCATTAACAATAAATGAGGAAGACGCAGGAGTTTCGGTATCAGAAATATTAGCAGCTTTAAGTGAAGAAAACATTGAAGCGAGACCAGTATGGAAGCCTCTTCACCTTCAGCCTGTTTTTAGTGGAAGAAAATATTATTCTCATAGTGGAGAAGAAGATGTTTCGAAGCATCTTTTTGTGAATGGGATTTGTCTTCCTTCTGGTTCGAATATGACGGAACAAGATCAAAAAAGAGTAATAGAATCTATTAATAGTATCCTAAGGATAAAGGTTTGAATCAAATGAATAAACCTAAAAGAATTCTCCATATTGTAGGAGCGATGAATAGGGCAGGTACTGAAACAATGCTGATGAATATCTATAGGAATATTAACCATGAAAAGGTACAGTTTGATTTTATTTCTTACTCTCATATAGATGCTCACTACGATAACGAAATTAAAAGCCTGGGCGGAAGAGTGATAAAGTTATCAAACACACAATCAATAAAGGAGCTTGTAAGTGTAATAAAGAAATATGGACCATATGAAGCTGTTCATTCACATACACTATTTCATTGTGGGGTAGCTAATTTAGCAGCAAAATTGGCTGGAATAAAAATAAGGGTAGCCCATGCACATACTACACTTTACAAAAGTGATTCAGTGCTTAGAAAAATATATATAAATGGTATGAGAAATATAATTTTGAGCACTTCTACACATTTGTTAGCATGTAGTAACGAAGCGGGGAAATATCTTTTTGGAAAAAATGCTATAAAAAAATCGAAATATAATTTCTTTCCTAATATAATTGACTATTCAATTTTTTTGAAAGTAGATAATGATCAAATAAATCGATTTAAAAATGAGGCTTTTTTAGAAGATGGGATTGTAATTGGTCATATTGGGAGATTTATAGAATCAAAAAACCACAAGTTTATATTAGAGATTCTGAAAAGTCTTCTAAATAGAGATCCAAATATTACTCTACTGTTAGTTGGAGATGGGGATTTAAGAAAAGAAATTGAAGAAAGAGCAAAGAATGAAAATATTTATAACAATTTAAGATTTGTTGGGAATCGAAATGACATTTCTACAATGTTACATTGTATGGATGTTTTTGTATTCCCTTCAATATATGAGGGACTAGGTCTGGTACTTTTAGAAGCGCAGGCAAGTGGTCTTCATTGTATCGTTTCTGAAGCAATTCAACAAGAAGCTGATTTAGACGTTGGTTTATTTACTAGACTAAAACTTAATGATGGTGCTGAGGTTTGGGCAAATAAAATAATTGAACTAGCCAGACAAAAAGATAAAGAAACAAAAACAGAAAAATTAGTTGATAGTTTTAAGAAAAAGGGATACGAAATAACAAAGGGAATATCTAATTTAATGGATATATATCAGGTATAAATTGGAGGGGAATATGAAGAACGTATTAATTTCTTCATTTGATATGGAAGTTGGTGGGGTAGAAAGAAGTCTTATCAGTATGCTGAATAACTTTGATTATAAGAGTTTCAAAGTAGATCTTATGCTATACAGTCATACAGGTGAATTTATGAATCTCCTACCAGGTTCCACAAATTTGTTAGTTGAAGTAAAAGCTTACAAAACATTTAGAATGTCAATTGGTCAGATTTTTAAAAAAGGAAATTTGCCCATAGGAATAATAAGACTTTTTTCTAAGTATAAAGCTAGTTTAGATCATTCAAATGAAACTGGATATAAACAGATGCAATACATGTGGAAATACGCATTACCAATATTACCAAAAATGGATAAGGAATATGATGTGGCAATTAGTTATTTATGGCCACATTATTTTATTGCAGAAAAAGTGAATGCAAAAAAGAAGATTGCTTGGATTCATACTGATTTCTCTCTTGTAAATACAGACCAAAGAATGGATATTGAAATGTGGCTGAAATTTGATTATATAATCGCGGTTTCAAGTGAATGTAAAAACTCCTTTATAAAAAAATATCCAACCTTAAAACAAAAAGTAATGGTTATAGAAAATATAACTTCACCAGAAGTTGTAGCAAAATTAGCCCAGGAAAAAATTTACAACCCAATGGAAACAGATAAACGATTCAAGATTGTTTCTGTAGCTAGATTTTCACATGCAAAGGGCATTGACAACGCTGTCAAAGCATTAAAGATACTAAAGGATATGGGATATGGAGATATCGCTTGGTATGTAGTGGGATATGGTGGAGATGAACATATAATTAAACGTCTAATCTCAAAATCCAAGCTTGAGAATTCATTTATTTTATTAGGTAAAAAGACAAATCCCTATCCCTTCATAAAAGCTGCCGATTTATATGTTCAACCATCTAGATATGAGGGAAAGGCTGTTACAGTAACTGAGGCTAAAATATTAGGAAAACCAATATTAATTACAAATTATCCAACCGCTTCTAGCCAATTAGAGCCCGGTATTGAAGGAGTAATTTGTGATCTAAGTGTTCAAGGTTTAGTAAAAGGGATAGAGAATTTATATCACGACCAAGAACTTAAAGAATCTTTGGTTAGTAATATTAACAAAAGAGACTACAGCAATAGTTATGAATTGGATAAGTTGTATAAAATCATAAGTTAGTTTTAAAAAAAGTAGAAAAATGTCGGACGAATGTACTTTAAAAAGAACAAATCGTGGGTTATTATCATTGTAGGTAATACTAAAATAAACAAAATATCAAATCAAGTGAATATGGTTTATGTTCAAGTCTTATTTTTTTAGTTTTGTGTTCACTATAATGAACATCCATAAGGAAACTAAAAGAAATTAACAATTTTAGGGTGTGAATCAAGTGAAGGAAACAATCATAAAGCTATGGATGCTTTTTAATGCAAAAGAAAAGAAAAAGTTTTTTCTTCTTTTCATAATGCTAATCATAGCGGCAATTTTTGAAACGGCTGGAATCGGTCTGATCGTCCCTTTTGTTGGAATTGTAACGAATCCGACCATGATTCAAGAACAACCGATTTTAGCATTTATCTATGAATCATTTGGGTTTCAAACAACTAACTTGTTTGTACTCTTTGCAGTAGGTATTTTACTGTCAGTCTTCGTTATTAAAAATGCTTATTTATTATTTTATTACTATGTCCAGTACAAAGTTATTTACAACCAAAAAGTAAAGCTATCTAGGACAATGTTCAAAGAATACTTAACAAAACCTTATACATTCCATCTTCAGAGAAACTCTGCAGAATTATTAAGGAATGTAAATGGGGAAGTATCAAAAGTGTTTGATGGAATTTTACTATCAAGTTTTCAACTATTAACTGAGATTCTCGTAATCTTAGCTATTCTTACTCTATTAATAATTACAGCACCATTGGCAACCCTTACAGCAGGGACATTGTTAGGTGCAAGTGTGATTGTATTTTTTAAAATTTTCCGTAATAAGATTACTTATTTAGGGAAAGAAAATCAAAGAGTAAATCGTGAAGTCATTAAATGGGTAAATCAAGGGTTAGGGGCAAGTAAGGAAATAAAGGTTTCTGGAAATGAAAGATACTTTGTCGAGTCGTATGACAAACAAGGTAGATTATTAGCAAGGATTACTATAACAAAAAGCATGATTGATCAAGTCCCAAGACTTTTCATCGAAACACTTTTAGTATCAATTGTTCTTATCACGATGATTATTCTTGTTTTTCAAGGAACTGATACAGCCCAACTTGTTGCAACAATGTCTTTGTTTGCGATGGCAGCATTTCGCCTCATGCCTTCTATAACTAGAATTGTAGCAACACTAACCAACATTCGATTTAGTCTTCCAGCTTTAACAGTAGTTCATAAAGATTTATTTGATAATAATGAAGGAAACAAATCAATTAATTATGAAAATCCGTATAAAGAATCAAAGCCAATAAGGATTGGCGCATTCGAAAGAACATTCCACGATTCCATTCAACTGGATAGTGTATATTTTCGTTATCCGAATCAAAAGAAGCAATCTATTAAAAATGTATCGCTTTCTATTCCGATTGGGAGTTCTGTTGCATTTGTTGGTGCCTCGGGTGCTGGTAAAACAACAATTGTAGATATAATACTAGGGTTGCTTGAACCTGAGGATGGAAAGGTACTTGTAGACGGTAAAGAGTTAAGCGAACTCATGGATGTATGGAAACAAAAAATTGGGTATATACCCCAATCAATTTACTTATCGGATGAATCAATTCGGAAAAATATCGCTTTTGGTATTAATGAGAAAGACATAGATGATCAAACTGTTGAAAAAGCAATAGAGGATGCACAACTTAAAGAGTTTATTATGTCACTTCCGGATGGCTTAAATACCGTAGTTGGAGAACGGGGTGTAAGGCTTTCAGGAGGACAGCGACAGCGCATAGGAATAGCAAGAGCTTTGTATCATAATCCTGAAATTATCTTTTTAGATGAAGCTACTTCAGCCTTAGATAACGAGACGGAAATGGAAATCATGAAAGCAATAGATGGGCTTAAAGGTGAAAAGACATTAATTATTATTGCTCATCGCTTAAGTACCATTCAAAATTGCGATATTGTCTTTAAAGTGGACCAAGGGAAATTAATATCAACACAGTATAAATTAAGACAAACAATGTGATAGTTAACTTATGTATGAAAGGGGGAGAGGGTGCTGCCAACAATCAGTGTAATTATTCCAGTTTATAATGTGGAAAAATATCTGTCACGTTGCATTGATAGTGTCTTAAATCAAACCTTTCAAGATTTTGAAATTATTCTAGTGAATGATGGGTCTACTGATAAGTCAGGAGTAATTTGCGATAAGTATGCACAAAAGGATCAACGGATTAGTGTCATTCATAAAAAAAATGCTAGAGTTTCAGCAGCAAGAAATGATGGTATTAGAATGGCAAAAGGTAAATACGTAAGTTTTATTGACTCAGATGATTGGATTGAACCAGTAATGTACCAGGAGATGGTAAACAAAGTTCAAGAATATAATTTGGATATTGTAATGTGTGATTATATGAAAAAATCAGATGATTACGAAGACAAACGAACACAACCTATTCGAAGTGGTTATTATTCAAAAGGGGATATCGAACAAGAACTTTATCAATGTTTAATTATGTTTGATCATATCGAATTTCCACCAACTATTTCAAATTGGGTATGCTTATTTAATTTGAATTTTCTTATGGCTAACAATATACTCTACGATGAAGATATTCGCTATTGTGAAGATTCATTATTTGGGTCAAAGGCAATGTATCATGCAAATAGCTTTTATTATTTAAAAAATCATCATTACTATAACTACTTTTTTAACCCTAACTCTACTACGAATACTTATAGTGAAAAGAAATGGAATTCCTACTTAAAAATTAATGAGAGGTTAATAGAATATTTTGGAAATGTAAGTGAATTTGACTTTTCCAGGCAAATAAAAATTAATATGCTGTACTTCACATTACATACATTAGGGCAAATTTCACCTAAGAATACCGAAGTTAGTATAAATAGTATCATGGATATTATGATCCACCCAAAAGTAACAGAATTATTTAAGGAATTTAGTATGCCCAATGTATCATGGAAAACAAAAGTGGCAATCTTCCTTGTTAAATATAAAATGGCAAGGATTTACAAGGTTTTTGTATTAAGTCGTAAATTATCTTAATGCTTTTTGATAAATATCCAAAATATATATAAAGTTAATTCTTTCATAGTGAGGTTGAAAATTGAAAAAGAAAGTTCTGTTTGTAAATGGTCATTTAAATGTGGGTGGAGTTGAGAATTCTCTTCTAAATGTCCTTAAAAACATAGATTATGATTATTATGAAGTGGATCTAATTCTTTTTGAAAAACTTGGTGATTATGCTAATGAGGTACCTAAAGAAGTTAATATAACCTATTTTGATTTATCAAAAGCATTCGGTCCGATTATACCGTGTATCTTGGATAACATTAAAGATGGGAATTGGTTTGGAATATTTCTCAGATTTATCTTCTTGTTTGAGAAAGTAATTGGAGTAAGGGCGATATCACTTGCAAAACCACTTTTTAAATTACACAAAAAATATGATTGTGCTATTGCATACCGAGTAGGAATATGTTCTGACTTTGTTGGTTATGTTGTTAACTCCCCAAACAAGATTGTATGGTGGCATCATGGGTCGTATGATATCCCAGGAAGTCAAAATAAGCGGTGGCTAAAGGTATTAAGGAAATTTGAAAGATTAATAGCTGTATCTGAGAGCTGCAATGAAATTCTAAAGAATAATATTCCGGGAATTAGCCAAAAACTCCTTACGATCCCAAACATAATTAACGTTGGAGAGATAAGACGAAAAGCAACTGCTGAAACTAGCATTGAAAATAATGAAGGAATTACCCTATTAAGTATAGGGAGACTCTCTCCCGAAAAAGGGATGATTAATTGTGTTTATGCTTGTAAAAGGTTAGTTGCTACTGGGTATAAAGTGAAGTGGTATCTAATAGGAGAAGGTCAAGAACGATCTGAAATTGAGAAAGGTATCAAAGAAAATGAGTTAGAAAATAACATTACACTTTTAGGTGCAATATCTAATCCATATCCTTATATAAAAAATGCAGATATTTACGTTCATCCATCTTTGGTGGAATCGATGTCCATAACGGTATTAGAATCATTAGCTTTGGGTACTCCCGTTGTTGTTGCTAAGTCCATGGGGCCAAGTGAATTTATACGAAATAAAGAAAATGGCTTACTTGTAGAACCGACATCTGAGGGGTTGTTTAAGGGAATTGTGTCCTTGCTAGAAAATAAAAATTTGTATGAACATTTGAAGGAAGATAAAAGTGAAGTTTTAAGAAATTATAGTCCGGAAGTGATAATGAGAAAAATTTATGGGTTAATCGAGGTTGGGGAATAAATGAAAAGAGTAAAAAAATCAATATGTAAAATGATATATAAAACGAAAAAATATGGTAGTGAATTAACATTCCCATATACTGGAAATGGAAAAAATATGAGGGCTTTAAAAAATGTCCATTTGAATGAACGTTGTTTTATTATCGGGAACGGTCCAAGTCTTACAATTGAAGATCTTAATAAGTTAAAAAATGAAATTACATTTGCCTTCAATAGAATTTATCATACATTTGATCAAACTAAATGGCGACCTACATATTACTGCTCTGAAGATAATAAAACAATTTTTAATAGTAGAGAGGAGATTAATAGCCTAAGAGTAGAAAATAAATTTTTTCCTATTAACCTTCCAAGAGATTACAAGATTCAATTCAATAATGCTAAGTATTACATATTCAAATTTGGTGATGGGAGTGTCGAACCGAAGTTCTCTAATGACATTGTTAAAGGAATTTACTGGGGAAATACAGTAGCATACACCGCGATTCAAATAGCTGTATATATGGGAATTACAGAGATATATTTATTAGGCATTGACCATAATTTCAGCAAAATGGTTAATGATAATGGTGAAATAATAATTGATGAAACAGCAAAAGATTATTTTTGTGAAGAGTACAATTCTGACAAAGAAGATTTGTATATTCCTAACGTTGAAAAATCAACTAGAGCATTCATAGCAGCAAAGAAATATGCAGATAAAAACAATATAAAAATATACAATGCAACACGTGGTGGGAAGTTAGAGGTTTTTGAAAGGATAGAATTTGGCGAAATAATTAAAAAGAATGAGAGGCTGACAGTATGAGAATAGTTGGCGTTATACCAGCAAGGGGCGGATCTACAAGATTTTACAACAAACCATTGGCAAATATATTTGGAAAACCAATGGTATGGTGGGTCTACACGCATTCAAAGGAAGTAGAATGTTTTGATGAGGTATATATTGCAACAGATAGTGAAGAAATTAAAACTGAATGTGAATGCTTTGGGGCAAAAGTTATCATGACCTCTGCTGATCATGAAACTGCAACGGAAAGGCTTTATGAAGTATCACAATACATAGATGCTGACCTTTATGTAATGGTAAATGGTGATGAGCCAGTCATAGAAGCAAAAGATATCGTAAAATGCATTCCCGCTGATTTAAATAAAGAAGCCTTTTATGTGTCCAATCTAATGACAGATTTTTCAGATCCTGTTGAAGTAGTTGATACATCTAATTTAAAAATAGTAACAAATACAGATGGAATCTGTCTGTTCATATCTAGAAGCCCTATACCATTCCCTAAAGGTGGAATGAATTATTCATATCAGAAATTTGTGGGGGTAGGGGCCTTTACTAAAAGTGCTCTACAATACTATCATGATACTCCACGAGGACCCATCGAAAAAATTGAAGAAAATGATTCTTTTAGATTTATCGAAAATAGAAAAGACATTTATTATATAAATGCACATTGTAAAACGATTTCGGTAGATACACCTAAAGATATTGAAAAGGTTGAAGAATATATGAGGAAGAATAAAATACTGGCAGTTTCAAAATAATATGTTGATGAAAAATTATACTTTATTGGAAGGAAGAACAATAATGAAAACTATGAAGATTGGTAATGTTTCAATAGATAAAACAAATTTTACACTGATTGCGGGCCCTTGTGTCATTGAATCCGAAGGACAGGTGATGGAAGTAGCTAAAAGAATGAAAGAAATTACAGGAAGACTAGGTGTTCCTTTTATTTTTAAGGCATCGTTCGATAAAGCGAACAGAACGTCTGTTACTTCGTTCAGAGGGCCAGGATTAGAAGAAGGACTCCGGATATTAAAGAAGGTAAAAGATGAGCTAGAGTTGCCCGTTGTTACAGATATCCATGAACCTTTCCAAGCAAAGGTAGCAGCAGAAATAGTTGATATGCTCCAAATACCGGCATTTCTTTGTAGACAAACAGATTTGTTACTAGAAGCTGGTAAAACAGGATTACCAATTAATATCAAAAAAGCACAATTTCTATCTGCTAAGGATATGAAAAATGTCATCACAAAAGTTGAGGAAACTGGGAATACAAATATTCTTTTGTGTGAACGAGGGAATACATTTGGATACAACAACTTAGTCGTTGACATGACTAATATTATCGAAATGAAGAAGTTTGGTTATCCAGTAGTAATTGACGCAACTCACAGTGTTCAAAAGCCAGGAGGAAATCTTACGTCTACTGGTGGCAACCGAGAATATGTAGAACCGTTAGCTAAAGCTGCTATAGCTGTAGGTGCAGATGTACTATTTATGGAAGTGCATGAGGATCCGGATAATGCAAAATCTGATGGACCTAATATGGTAAAACTTGACCAAATTGAAGTAATGCTTCAAAAACTTATTAAAGTGTATAAGGCGGTGAATGAGGATGTTGAACAACATAGTTATTCAATCTGAAGTTAAGGTTGAAAATGAAATAGACATCCTTTCTGAAGCAAAGTCTGTTTTTGACACTGAAGTTACTGCTATTAATCTAGTCAAAGATGCTTTAGATGAAAGGTTTATAAAAATAGTGGAGTTAATCTCCAATTGTAAAGGGAAAGTAATTGTTACGGGTATGGGAAAGGCAGGACATGTAGCTAGAAAAATAGCCGCAACATTATCAAGCCTTGGAACATCATCCTTCTTCATTCACCCAGCTGAAGCTCAGCACGGAGATTTAGGGATGATTGCACCAGACGATATAGTTATCGCCATTAGCTACAGTGGTGAAAGTGAAGAAATCACAAAAACCTTACCAAATATAAAATTAATAGGGGCAAAGTTAATTGGAATCTCCGGAAATTCAAATTCAACACTTATAAGGTTTAGCGATTACTCCTTTGTATTCCCTAAGTTTATCGAAGCATGCACTATGAATCTGGCACCAACTTCAAGCACAACAGTCGAGATGGTTTTAGGGGATGCCTTAGCTGTATGTTTATCAAAAATTTACGGCTTTCAAGAGAGAAATTATGCATTATACCATCCAGCTGGCTCTCTAGGTAAAAAACTTCTCGTTAGAGTGAAGGATATCATGCATACAGGGGATCGTAATGCAGTTGTAAGTGAAGGTACTAAGTTAAAGGACGCTATTATTGAAATGAGTACGAAGGCATTAGGAATTATTAATGTCGTAAATCAAAATAGTGAGTTAATTGGAATTTTCACAGACGGTGACCTTAGAAGAACTCTTGCAAGAGAAGTAAATGTTTATGATTTAACAGTCGAAGATGTAATGGTAAAAACGTCAATCTCAATAAATGGTGACTTTCTCGCTGTTGATGCACTTAAGCTGATGAAGGACCAAAATATCTCTGCACTACCAATTGTACAGGAGAATAAGTTAGCTGGGACAATTCGAGTAAACGATATTCTTGGAGTTGGTATCGTCATATGATAAATGGAAAAGACCTATTAAAAATAAAAATGTTGGTAATGGATGTTGATGGTACCCTAACAAATGGAAAAATTTATATAGGAGACAATGGGGAAGTATTTAAAGCTTTCAATGTTAAAGATGGCTATCGTTTAATCAGCTTAGAAAAGTTTGATATTATTCCAGTCATCATTACAGGCAAAGAGTCTAAAATTTTATCTAAACGTGCAGCTGAGCTGAAAATTTCTGAGGTGTTTCAAGGAATTGATGATAAGCTAAAGGTTTTGGATGATGTACTTAATAGATACCAGTTATCTTATGAGAATGTTGCTTATATTGGTGATGATCTAAACGATCTTGAATGTATGAGGGTATGTTATTTAACAGCTTGTCCAGCGGATGCAGTTGAAGAAGTTAAAGAACAAGTAGATTTTATTTGCAAGTGTAATGGTGGGAACGGAGCTGTCAGAGAGTTTATTGATTTAATTGTCAAAAGAGGTAAATATGAGTCAAACAACTAATAACAATGCTGTTGATGTAATGAAATTCGTATGTGCGATATTAGTAGTTATCATTCACGCACCACCACTTCTCTCATATAATGAAACAGCAAACTTTATATTAGTGGATATAATTGCACGAATAGCAGTACCTTTCTTCTTTGTATGTGCAGGTTACTTCTTTTTTAATAAGGTAGATTTTAAGGACGGAAAGATTGAGAAAAATACTGATACTATAAAGCACCTCTATAAATATATTAAGCATTTTATTAGTATATATGTATTTTGGACTATATTTTATCTCTTATGGTGGATACCCCTTTGGCATAATGGTGGTTATTTAACTATTGCAAATTTGAAGGGATATATATTAAGTATTCTTATATCTGGAAGCTATTATCATTTATGGTATTTACTTTCGTTGATATATGGAATGATATTTACTTTCGTAATATTAAAACATGTCCAAGTAAAACTAGTAATTTTAATCGCAGTTATTTTCTATTTAATAGGCACATATCAATATTCATATACTTGGCTTATAAGCGAAAATTTTATTATTGGTCTTTTTAATCAAGTTTATGGTTCCCTTGATTCAATAAGTATTGGGATATTTAGGGCTTTTCCATATTTAATAATGGGGCTCATATTTTCAAAGTGTAGGATCAAAATTAGTCCCTCACTTAGTGCGATATTAAGTGTTTTATGTATAACATTGCTTGGACTAGAGGTGTGGTTACTTAAGACCACTGGTAATTCTTCCAGATTCTCATATGTTTTATTAACAGGGGTTACTGTATTCTTCATTTTTCATGCTGTAAGCAAAATTAAACTAACATACAACCAAGTATACCCAAAATTAAGGAAAATGAGTTCTATAATTTATTTTGTCCACCCAATGTTTATAAATATAAATGGGCTAATTTTGTCAAATTATTTTAATAACGATAATTCAACAATTTTATTTATTTCAGTAACATTTTATGCAATCTTGTTTAGTTTAGGTTTAATAAAATTATCACAAACTAAACAATTTTTACAATTAAATTCTGTTTATTGAGGTGATAAACATAAAACCTATTATTTCAATCATAGTACCTGTATACAACGTAGAAAAATATATCCATCGATGTCTTGATAGTATTTTATCACAATCCTTTTCTAACTTTGAACTAATATTAATTGACGACGGATCAACGGGTAAGAGTGGTTCAATATGTGATAATTATTCTTTCAAGGATAGCATTCCTGTAGATCGTTAAATATCAGGTTTGAAAAAAATAGAGCCCCTCAGTAAGATATTGAGTATAGACACCACTCTAACTCAGACCCTTAAGGAGGAAGCCCTATATGAATTTTAAAATGCAAGACAAACAAAATCAACTAATAGAAAGAATTACCGATACACATCTTATTGTTGGTGTTGATATCGCTCAACAACTACACGTCGCAAGGGCAGTTAACTTCCGTGGAATTGTAGTTGGAGATCCTCTTACATTTCAAAATAATGAAGAGGGGTTTATTAAACTATTAAACTGGATTCAAGATTTAAAAAGATTAAAAAACTTAGATGCAGCAATAGTAGGTATGGAGCCTACAGGCCATTACTGGCTTAACCTATCAAAATGGTTATTTAACCAGAACATTGAGGTAGTAACAGTCAATCCACACTTAGTAAAAAGGAATAAAGAGAATCGTGATAATACCCAATCTAAGAGTGATAAAAAAGACGCTCTCGTTATCGCGGATATGGTCAAAAACGGCTATTATTCATTGATCCGCCCAACATCAGAGTCGTTTGAAAAACTTAGAGTTTTAATGTCTAATCGAGATGTGATTGTAAAACGTCTCGTAATGTCTATTAATCAAATAAATCGATGGGTTGATGTTGTCTTTCCAGAACTGCGACAAGTGTTTAAAGATGTTTCGTGCAAAGGGGCCATCGCAACCCTCCGTTTGTTTCCGACACCAGATGAAATATCTTTAATGGAGCCACTAGATGTCATGACGGGATGGAAATCATTAATGAAAAGACAACCAGGATTTAAAAAGGCTCAATTACTAATCAGTCTAGCTAAATCTTCTATTGGAATTGGAATGGCACTTGATGCTTATAAATTTCACTTAGATCAATTGTTAGAAGAATATGACCTATCAGTAAAACAGCTCGAAAGAGTTGAACAACAAGTAAAAGAAGTTCTCAACCAAATACCATTCGCGAAGAAACTACTTATGATAAAGGGTATAAGTGAAATCTCATTAGCAGGGATTTTAGGCGAAGCAGGTGATCTATCTGGATTTTCCCATGGAAATTCTCTGTTACGTCATGCAGGATTACACCTAGCAGAGGCCAGTTCAGGTAAATGGAAGGGTCAGATTGTCATTTCGAAGCGTGGTAGGTCAAGACTTAGACACTTCCTCTACTTAGCAACTATGAGCCTTGTGATGAACAACCCTGAGTTTAAAGCAATCCATTCCCATAATGTGGAGGTAAAGAAATTAAAGAAAATGAAATCAATCATGAAACTCATAGGTAAATTAGCAAGGATTTTTGTAGGAATAGCGCGACGAAACGAGTCTTATAATCCACATAAAGTACAAGCTACAATCCCATTAGCAGCTTAGGAAAAACAGATACTAAAGGGATTAAAAAATATTAATCTATATCTTTATCTTTAATATTGAATGTTGTCTTATTCGTAGGAATTCAAATATGTACTGAGTACCAGGTTTATTCAACAAAAGGGCAATGTGACCCATCAGGATAGCATAACTGGCCTCCACCCCTTGGATAGGCATGACGAAGGAATGAGAGGGCATTTGACCCGTTGAGACATGGGAGGGAAAGCCTCCAGGGGCGGCGTGGAGATGTGCATTATATGGAAAAATATGGAGTATTAACTAACTCCTTTATTTAACTATGCCTTCACGAAGCCAAAATGATCCGAACTCGTTTCTATTAGCCGTAAATCCTATTTAAGGGATATGAAATCCTGCGAATTAGTGAGCATTCGAGAGAGATTCGTATCAAACTGAGGGAGTAGAATAAGAGTTGTTCACTTAAAAAATGGAGGGATTTCTAAGGCAAGAAATAAGGGGAAACGATACAAAGATCATTTAATAAAAAAATTAATATATAATAATAAAATTTTAAATTCAAAAGAATTCATTGAATGCTTAGAGTGGGCAGATACGTCCAAGGAAGATAATAGATATATAAAGTTATTAAGGACAAAAAATTATTTTCTAGTTTGGGTTGCCGAGCAAGTCATTGAGATGAAAAAGTATCTAAGCACCAAGAAAAGGGATAACAACAATCATTCGTCTCACGCTTAGAGTATAGTATAGGCTGGTAGTTTTGTTCAATTATATTTAAGTTAATTGCAAATACCATTAATGCAGAAGTAAAAAATTGGGAGAATGTATGAAATGCTCAAATATTTAAAAATGCTAATTAAAAAGATCTATAGACTAATAGGTATATTGGGTTTATATGTAGTTTATATTTTTTCTAAATATAGTATCCCAGCCAACAGAAATAACTACAGAATTTTAAAGCTAAAAAACAAATACAATGGTAAGCGTTGCTTTATTATTGGGAATGGACCGAGCTTGATGCCAGAAGATTTAGAAATGCTGAAAGGTGAAATTACTTTTGCTTCTAATAAAATATATAAAATTTTTAATAAGACGACTTGGAGACCTACATTTTATATGGTAGTTGACACAATAGTATTAGAGGAAAATTTAAAAGAAATAAACTTAGTCGAAGCAAAAACAAAATTCACTTTAAGTTGTTATAAACAATTGTTTAACGCAGATATTTATTTTAACAATAACCTAAATAAAGACAAACTCGGATCTTTTTCTAATAATATTATGGAATCTTTATATTCCTCAGGAACAGTTTCATATCATCTCCTACAAATCGCTCATTATATGGGCTTTTCAGAAGTATATTTATTAGGACATGATTATAATTTCAAGGGAGCTATCTCGAAAACAAAAGACTTATCATTCCTGGAAAAAGAGAATAATTCTCAATTATATTTTAGTAAAGATTATATTAGGGAGGGTGAAAAAAAAGCAGGTCAGGCTCCAGAAGAAATGTATAAAGGAATGGAAAAAGCAAAATTGATTTATGAATACTCAGGTAGAAAAATTTATAATGTAACCCGTTTGTCTTACTTGGATGTATTTGAAATGAAGAACTTTGATGAATTGTATGGGGGTTGAAATGAATATAATCAACAAAACGGTTAATAAAGTACTAAGTTTCTTTTTCTGGAAATATAGATTAGCTTTTAAACCATTTTATATAAATATGAGAATGAAGAGTTTGTCCAGAAAGGTAAAAGAACTTAAGGCTTTCCATAAAGGTGAAAGTTGTTTCATAATTGGGAACGGCCCTAGCTTAACAGTTGAAGATTTAAATAGAATAAAAAATCAGGTATCTTTCTCATGTAATAGAATTAATATTCTCTTAGATAAGACTGAATGGAAACCTTATTACTATACTTTTACTGATTCATTAATTGCTAGTGAATTTTTTGAAGAATTGTATGTCATGAGAAAGAAACAAATGTTTGTTGTTGTTTCTAACACGAGCTATAATTCCCTAAAAAAACATTTAGGTAAGAAGAATTGTATCTATCTAAGGTCTTATTATGGACGAGAAGACAATGGCTTTCCAAAATTCAGCACTGATGTGTCAAAGAAATTATTTCAACATGGAACAGTTACGTATGCAAACATACAACTTGCAGCATATATGGGATTTGAAAATATTTATCTACTTGGTGTTGATCATGATTTTGGAATGACAAAACTAAAAAATGGAGCAGTTGAAGTCAATAAACAACTATTGGGAAACGACCATTTTAGTAAAGAATATAATTCAGTGAATTATGCTCCTGCCAAAAAATACGAAATGACAGAGGCCTATTTATCTGCAAAGAAGTATTGTGATAATGTGGGAGTAAAAATCTATAATGCTACTAGAGGTGGAAAGCTTGAAGTCTTTCAAAGGGTTAATTTTGATGAATTATTTGATAGTAATGGGAATTTTATTGGTTATTTAGAAGAGAAAGTGAAACCAACTGTTAATTCACAGTTAAATTAGCTAATAAATTATTCGAATAAATGGCCCTGTAATACCATACCTTATAGTCAAAGTTTATTGATTTAATTTCGGATTGGAATATAGTTTGTATTATAATTTTGTTCTATATGGAGAATAACGCATTTTGATGAAAAATATATAACTATCTTATTTTAAAGAGGATAAAAGTATAATCCTCTTTATTTTTCCTTGATTTATAGTTCTTTATAAAAAACATTTGGGATATAAAAGATGGATCTTGTCATTAATTAATTTGTTTGAACCAAAACCAATAGAGGATCCAAATGGCTTAACTTTAAGGAGATTGTAAAGATGAAAATCTTAATATTAGCAAACTTCGGTATGGGCTTATATAACTTCAGAAAAGAACTATTGGAAGCACTAAAAAATTAAAAACATGAAGTTTATATTTCGCTACCGAATGATGAGTATGTACTGAAACTTAAAAGTTTAGGTTGTAAATTCGTTGAGACTCATCTAGATCGACGCGGAACCAATCCGATAAAAGACTTCAAGCTATTGCTCCATTACATAAAAATAATCAAACAAATTAAACCAGATGTTGTATTAACTTACACAATCAAGCCCAATGTTATGGTGGGATTGCCTGTAGGATTACAAAAACACCATATATCACAAACATAACAGGACTGGGAACATCCCTTGAAAATAAAGGAATCCTCCAAAATATAACACTGTTGCTGTATAAGGAAGGCCTTAAAAATGCTTCATGTTTATTCTTTCAGAATGAGACGAACCTGAAGTTCTTTGTAGATCATAAGATTTCAAAGGGTAAGACTAGGTTAGTCCCGGGATCTGGTGTGAACATAAACTACCATACGTTTGAAGAATTTCCTGAGAAAGATGAGATAAACAGATTTGTTTTTATCGGGCGTATGATGAAATCAAAGGGGATTGATGAGCTTCTACAGGCAGCAAAAATTGTCAAACAAAAATACCCAAATGTACAATTTGATTTGGTAGGCGGTTGTGAGGAAGATTATCACCGACAATTAAGTGAGTTAAATCAATTAGGCGTGATTACTTATCATGGTCAGCAAAACGACGTTCGTTCATTTATAAAAGAATCACATGCAGCCATACTTCCGTCTTATCACGAAGGAACAGCTAATGTCTTGCTTGAATCTGCTTCAGCTGGCCGAGTAGTGATAGCTTCTAGAATTCCTGGATGGTAGAGAAACCTTTGATGAAGATGAAAGTGGACTCGGTTTTAATGTTTAAAATGAAGTTTTTTACCGTCTAATCTCTTGACAAACACGCAAATGGTCTGAATTCGGATAACAACGGTAAGGAGATAATAGCCTAAACTCTTGAAACATATAATTGTTTAAATTAGTTTGAAAGGCCTTATGTCGTTTAATTGCAAGTAAAACAGCAGTAACTATATATAGGATGGTGGGTAGATGGGTAAGCTTTATTCTAATTTTTCAAGGGCAAATAAATTATTAGACGGAAATATATCAATATATTTAGACTTAGTCCGGGGAATATCAGCAATCTTAGTGGTAATGACACATTTGAGTTCTAGATTGTTTGTGGGATATGGTAATTTAGAAAATCACAACATATTTGTTAAGTTTCTCTACTTACTTAATTTACTAGGTAGTCCTGCAGTAATAGTGTTTTTTGTACTTAGTGGTTTATTCATCTCTAGATCAATACTTAAAGCAGTATTTGAGAATAATTGGTCATGGCGGACATATCTAATAAATCGTTTTTCTAGACTGTTAATTGTTTTAATCCCTGCATTATTATTTACTCTAGTATTGGATAGTATAGCAACGAATTTCTTTGAATTCAAAGGATATGAATCTATTTTTCATAATTTTATAGAATTTATCGGTAATTTATTCTTTCTTCAGGGTATATTTGTCAAATATTACGGCTCAAATGCACCATTATGGAGTCTTAGTTATGAGTTTTGGTATTATATGTTATTTCCAATTTTAATATGCATATTTTTCAATAAAAGAGGGAAAATACATATTTTTCTGTACGTTTTGTTATCATTGGTGATAGTTTCAAACATTGGAATTGAAATGATCTCATATTTTTTTATATGGTTAATAGGACCTTTTGTCCTTTTCTTACCTAGAATTAATTTCTTAACAAATAAATTATTACCTATCGTTGCCCTCATCTTAGTATCTATAGCGGTGATAATTCATCCTCTAGCAGTGACTGGAAGATTGTTATTTATAGACAGGGAATTAAAAGAGTTAATGGATTTACTAGGTGTAAATATTACAATAGGATTAACTTTTGGGTTCCTTACCTATACCCTATTACATAGTGTATCCGGCAAATTGAGGAATATTGAAATTGGTCATTTGGGGAAAGTAGCTAAATTAATTTCCAGTATTTCATTTAGCCTTTATATAATTCACTATCCTATAATAAATACAGTTTATTTTTTGTGTGCTCAATATGGCTTTTCAGGTTTACAACCCAATTTATTTTCTGTAATTGCAGAAATTGTTATAGTTATTATTATTTGTTTTATCGCGTATGTATTCTCCTATTTTACCGAGGCAAAAACCCATATAGTCCGGAAATTTCTTTTATCAAGAACTAGTAAGTTTTTTGTGACTCGCCGTGATAATGAATTAAGTAAACAAACAAAAGTAATGTAAATATAAAGTATGGGTATTTTCATAAACGAACTTAATAAATATGAATACGGAACAAAGTACGTAAAATAAATAAAATTATTGTCATTTATCGTTCTATATAAAGGAGTATTATCAAGGGTCTTGGATTATTGACCGTCGGTTCTTAATTGTATTTATTGACTTAATCCCTAAAAGATAATAAAATCATCTTAAAGCTACGTTCTTTATAAAGAATATTTTCTTTTGATAAAAAACATATTACACCCTTTTTTCATCAAGTGGAAAAATATAGAATCCTCTTGATTATTTTTAGGACTTCTTGTTCTTTGTAAAGAACAACAGGAGGCTCCTTAAGGCAATTCTAATTTATTTGGATCAAAACTAATACAAAGGCTGTTGATGGCTTGAGTTTAGGGAGAGTTGAAAAAATGAAAATCCTAATATTAGCAAACTTCGGCATGGGTTTATATAACTTCAGAAAAGAGCTTTTAGAAATTTTAATCAACCAACAGAATGAAGTGTATATTTCGTTACCTTATGACGAATATGTACCAAAGTTAATGGGTCTTGGTTGCAATTTTATTGAGACAAACTTAGAACGTCGTGTCACCAATCCAATAAAAGATCTAAAGCTGTTGCATCAGTACATTAAAATGATCAATCAAATTAAACCAGATGTCGTTTTAACTTACACAATCAAACCTAATATTTATGGTGGTATAGCCTGTAGAATTACAAAAACACCATATATCACAAACATAACAGGGCTGGGAACATCCCTTGAAAATCAAGGAATCCTCCAAAAAATAACACTGATGCTTTATAAGGAAGGCTTGAAAAATGCTTCATGTTTATTCTTTCAGAATGAGACGAACCTAAAGTTCTTTACAGATCATCAGATTGCAAAGGGTAAGACTAGGTTAGTCCCGGGATCAGGCGTGAACTTAAACTACCATACCTTTGAAGAATATCCCGAGAAAGATAAGAAAAATAGATTTGTTTTTATAGGTCGTATGATGAAATCAAAGGGGATTGATGAGCTTCTACAGGCAGCAAAAATTGTGAAGGAAAAATATCCAAACACCCAATTTGATTTGATTGGTGGGTGTGAGGAAGATTATCACCAACAATTAAGTGAGTTAAATCAATTAGGCATCATTACTTATCATGGACAGCAAAGCGACGTTCGTTCATTTATTAAGGAATCACATGCAACCATACTTCCGTCTTATCACGAAGGAACAGCTAATGTCTTGCTAGAATCTGCTTCAGCTGGCCGTGTAGTGATAGCTTCTAGAATTCCTGGATGTAGAGAAACCTTTGATGAAGATGAAAGTGGACTAGGTTTTACTGTTAAAAATGTTGATAGTTTAGTAGAAGCAATCATTAAATTTATAAACCTCCCATATGAAAAAAAGGGAGCAATGGGGTTGGCTGGACGTATGAAGATGGAAAGAGAATATGATCGTAAAATTGTGATTAATGCCTATATAGATGAAATAAACAAGGTTGTAAGGAGGGATAATTATGAACCTATACGAAAGACTGGTTAATAGGGAAGAAAAATTATCATTAATCGGACTTGGCTATGTTGGTTTGCCTATTGCTGTTTCTTTTTCCAAAAAAGTGGATGTGATTGGATTTGATGTTAGTCAAAAGAAGATTGACCTCTTTAAAAGTGGTATTGATCCTACAAAAGAAGTCGGGAATGAAGTACTTAAACAAACAACAGTTGAATTCACTTCGGATGAAAGAAAACTTCGAGAGGCCAAGTTTCATATTGTGGCTGTACCTACACCAGTAAAAGAAGACCGGACACCAGATTTAACACCTTTAGAATCTGCAAGTCGAACGCTTGGTAGAAACTTAACAAAAGGTTCAATCGTTGTCTTTGAATCTACTGTTTTTCCAGGAGTGACCGAAGATATTTGTGTTCCAATTTTAGAAAAAGAATCAGGGCTAAAGTGTGGAGTAGATTTTAAAGTCGGATATTCACCAGAAAGAATAAACCCTGGAGATAAAGAACATAGATTAGAAACAATTATCAAAATTGTTTCTGGTATGGATAAAGAAACACTAGAAGTTGTAGCGAAGGTATATGAAATAGTTGTAGATGTAGGGGTGTATAAAGCTGAGAACATTAAAGTCGCAGAAGCAGCGAAGGTAATTGAAAATGCTCAACGAGATATAAATATTGCTTTTATGAATGAACTTTCGATTATTTTCAACAAGATGGGAATTGATACAAAGGCTGTACTTGAGGCTGCAGGTACGAAATGGAATTTTCTTAGGTTTTCACCAGGTCTCGTAGGTGGTCATTGTATAGGGGTTGATCCATACTACCTTACATACAAAGCGGAACAGATGGGCTACTATTCTCAAATTATTCTTTCCGGCAGAAAAATTAACGATGACATGGGTAAGTATGTGGCAGAAAGTATTGTAAAGAAAATGATCAAGGCCAATAAACAAATAAATGGCTCAAAAGTAGCAATATTTGGAGTGACCTTTAAAGAAAATTGTCCAGATGTGCGAAATACGAAGGTAATCAATGTCATTAAAGAATTAGAAGAGTACGGAGTGGAGGTAAAAGTGGTCGATCCGTTAGCGGAAAAAGATGATTTGTGGCATGAATATCGAATCAATCCATGCACGATTCAAGAAATTAAAGAGATGGATGCAGTGATTTTTGCGGTTCCACATGATGAGTTTAAATCAATTGGATTAGAAGACGTAAAAAAGATGTTTAGGTCAACTAGACAACTGTATGTTGAGTCAGAAGCGTATATTGAAATAGCTGCTACATCTGATTTTACATCAAATGAGGAAAGCAAAGTGTTGATAGATATTAAGGGAATTTTTAATCGAAAAGAAGCTGAAGATGCAGGCTTCTTATATTGGAGGTTATAAAATGGGATATCAAAATGTAAGATTTCCAGAAGGGTCTAGATTTTTGGTAACAGGGTCAGCAGGTTTTATTGGATCAAATTTGGTTGAGGCGATTCTAAAATTAGGATATCAAGTTAGAGGTCTGGATGACCTTTCAACTGGTATAAAGGAAAATATAGAACTGTATTCTCATCATCCTAATTTTGAATTTATTGAAGGAGATATTCGAGACCTTCCTACATGTATGAAGGCTTGTGACGGGATTAATTATGTTCTACATCAAGCTGCTTGGGGAAGTGTACCAAGAAGTATTGAGATGCCTTTGAAATATGAAGAAATTAATATTAAGGGCACGTTAAATATGTTTGAAGCAGCACGACAAAATGGTGTTAAAAAGTTTGTGTACGCATCAAGTTCATCCGTATATGGTGACGAGCCGAATTTACCTAAGGTAGAAGGTAAAGAAGGTAATGTACTATCCCCTTATGCACTTACTAAAAAAGTCAACGAAGAATATGGAATGCTTTATAAAAAGCTATACGGACTCGATACCTATGGTTTACGTTATTTCAATGTTTTCGGCAAAAGACAAGATCCTGATGGTGCTTATGCAGCTGTTATACCTAAATTTATAAAACAACTATTAAGTAATGAAACACCAACGTTAAATGGTGATGGAAAGCAGAGTAGGGATTTTACGTATATTGAAAATGTGATTGAGGCAAATCTAAAGGCTTGTAAGGCAAGTAGCGAAGCAGCAGGACACGCATATAATATCGCCTACGGAGGTAGGGAATATTTAATCGATATCTACAATCATCTAGTTAATGCATTAGGAAAAGATATTCAACCCATTTTCGGGCCACCTCAAATAGGAGATATTAAACATAGCACCGCTGATATTTCAAAAGCTCAAAAAATGTTAGGGTATGAGCCGGAGTGGAGTTTTGAGCAAGGGATTGAAGCTGCAATCGAGTGGTATAAAGAAGAGCTAGGGATGTATGTATAAAGTGGGGATAATGAATGAATAAACCATTAAGGATTTTACATGTTGTGTTCAATATGAATAGAGGTGGGGCTGAGACGCTCATCATGAATCTATATAGAAACATTGATCGTTCAAAAGTTCAATTTGATGGCTGAATGAACTCAGAATTTTTTAAAACGAATACGAGGTGATCTATATGCCATTAGTAACAATCTTTACGCCAACCTATAATAGAGCCTATATCCTTCATAAATGTTATGAAAGCCTAAAAAGACAAACTAATCAAGATTTTATTTGGTTAATTATAGATGACGGGTCCACTGATCATACTGAGGTATTAGTCAACAGTTGGATTGAGGAAAATGCTATTTCGATTCAATATTATAAGCAGGAAAACCTTGGAATGCACGGAGCCCATAATACTGCATATAGATTAATTGATACAGAATTAAATGTATGTATTGATAGTGATGATTATATGTCGGATGATGCAGTCGAAAAAATCGTTTCATTTTGGACTGAACATGGAAGTGAAAAGGTTGGGGGGATAGTAGGTCTCGATTGTTTTCATAACGGGGAGGTTATTGGGACAAAATTTCCAAAGGATTTAAAAAGTTCTACAGTATTTAATCTCTATCACAAACACGGAGTTAAAGGTGATAAAAAGTATGTTTATCGTTCAAGTCTTACAAAAAAATTCCCTTATCCAATATATCCTAATGAAAAACTAGTTCCACTATCCTATAAATACTTTATGCTAGATCAGGAATGTGAAATGCTTTTAATGAATGAACCACTTTGTTTCGTAGAGTATCTTCCAGATGGATCAACTAAAAATATCTTAAAACAATATAAAAATAGTCCAAGAGGTTTTAGATTTTACAGAATGGAAATGATGAAACTACCAAACGCTTCTTTACTATTTAAGTTTAGGCAAGCGATACATTATGTATCAAGCAGTCTATTTGTGAAAAGTAATAATATGATAAAACAAACACCTGAAAAGATTCTAACAATTTTAGCAATACCATTGGGAATATTGTTAAATAAGTACATTACTGTAAAACTTCAAAAAAATGGTAGTTAGTAATCGCTTTTATTACTACTATAACTAGAAATAACAAGAAAAAAATCAATCTAAATATTAGTGGTTTAGTTATTGACACTAATAAAAAACGGTGTTATTTTAATGGTATGTTCTTATTAAAGAACAATTTTGGATTATTAACATTTATATTTGATAGGGTAATTTTTTTTATGGTTTTTCGTTCTTAAAAGTGAACAAAATGGAGGGCAATATGAGTGCAATAGCTGGTATTTATCATTTAAATAAAGAACCTGTTAATCCAGATTATTATGGAAAGTTGATGGATTCACTATTGAAGTTCCCAGCTAATGATACTCAGGTCTGGATGAAACAAGAGGTGTTTATCGGGTGCCATGCCCAGTGGATTACCCCTGAATCGATAAATGAGCAATTACCATATTATGATTATGAGAGTCAATTGGTAATTACTTCAGATGCAATTATTGATAATAGGGAAGAGCTCTTTGAAAAGTTACAAATAGACATACATAGAAGAAATGAAATACCTGATAGTTTACTAATTTTAAAAGCATATCAAAAATGGGGAGAAGAGTGCCCAAAACATTTAATAGGTGATTTTGCCTTTATGATTTGGGATGAGATGCAACAAAAGCTTTTTGGAGCAAGAGACTTTTCTGGAGGAAGAACCCTTTATTATTATAAGAGTCTTTCTCAATTTGCCTTTTGTACTTTAATTAAACCACTACTCAACTTGCCTTATGTTAGTAAGGAATTAAATCAAGAATGGATAGCTGAGTATTTAGTGATTGCTGGAATGGTAGATGTTGCAGATACATCAATTACCCCTTATAAGGATATTAATCAGGTACCCCCAGCGCATAGTATTTCAGTTGTAAATGGGAAAGTATCATTAAAACAATACTGTTACCTAACAATTGAAAAAGTTATTAGATATAAATCAGACGATGATTATATAGATGCATTTCAGGAAATCTTTCAACAGGCTGTTTCTTCTAGAATTAGAACACATAAAAAAGTAGGATCACAGTTAAGTGGAGGATTAGATTCCGGATCTATTGTCAGTTTTGCTGCAAGACAGCTTAAAAAACAGAATAAACAGTTGCATACCTTTAGCTATATACCACCTAATGATTTTAAAGATTTTACAGGAAGTCATGTAATCGCAAATGAGAAGCCTTATATTAAATCGACCGTAGATTTTGTTGGAAATATCAAAGATTATTATTTTGATTTCAAAGATAAAAATTCTTATTCAGAAATAGACAATATAATGAACATTATGGAAACGCCCTATAAATTCTATGTAAATTCTTTCTGGTTGAAAGGAATGTTTGAAGAGGCAAACAAGATGGACATTGGAATTTTACTTAACGGTGGGCGAGGGAATCTCTCAATCTCATGGGGAAATGCATTTTCATATTACTCAAAGCTTTTAAAACAATTAAGATGGTCTCGTCTATTATCGGAAATTAAATCATATAGCACGAATGTAGGAGCTGGTAGAAAACGAATCCTATCATCTGTCTTTCGGCACGCCTTTCCTATTTTACAGGAGAATTATGAGGATTATACAGAAATACCTCTGATTAATCCGGATTTTGCTAAGCATACAAACATTTATAATAAATTGCGATTATACGGTTTTGATGAGACAGGAAGATCTGAATTAAAGGATCCTACTTTACTTCGAAAACAACATTTTGAACAACTTTTTGCCTGGAATGCAAGTAATTCATTAGCAACAAAACTATCTCTGAGTTATTCACTCTGGAAGCGTGACCCTTCTAATGATCTAAGGGTGATCAAGTTTTGTATGTCACTCCCAGAAGAGCAGTATGTTCAAAATGGATTAAACCGTGCTCTTATCAGAAGAGCAACAAAAGACTTCTTACCAGACAACGTAAGATTAAATATGAAGGTAAGGGGAGTTCAAGGTGCAGACTGGGTGCATCGAATCATCCCAAGTTGGAAGGAATTTAATGCTGAAGTAGAGACTATGTGTCTAGACAAAGGGTTTATGGACATTGTCAACGAACAGATGCTGCAGGAAGCGAGATTAAATTTAACGGAAGGTGTTAAACCAGAGCACGCCTATTCTAAACACTTAAAGACATTAATGGATTGCCTTATTGTTTACAGATTTATGAAAATTGAAGGGAGGTGATAGAATGACAAGAAAAGTATGGGCAAAACCTGAGTTAGAAATTCTAAACATAAATATGACAGAAGCAACTACTTACGATCAACCAGAACATGATGAAGCATTTGACGGAGATAATACTCGAAGAAAGCCAGACGGTACATTGGTACCCCATCATGAAAGCTAGAATCATTGTTTAGAAAAATAGTTATGAGCTCTTATACACCTGTGTAAGGGCTTCTAACTTATTAAAAAGTATCTGGAGTGAGACAAATTGCAGAAAACGACAGAGTTAAAGGTATACGAAGCATTCGGCTTTACCATTAAGAGTGAAATTTCTTTACCAGAACTTATACAGAATATAATACTTCATGATGTTGATATTCATATTAAGTTAAATAAAAATCGAATGAATCAATTTAATGGTAAACCCTTTGAATTTGTGGTGACTGACCAAACAGTAACTTTCATGGTTCCCGAAATTGCAATATTTCAAGTTAAAGATGGTAAAGAAATAATGGTTTCCCCTTTTGAAGGTGCCAATGAGGATATTATTAGATTGTATACATTAGGCTCTTGCTTCGGTGCTTTGCTGCTTCAGAGAGGTATTTATCCTTTACATGGTAGTGCTATTGCTATAGATGGAAAAGCTTATGCCATTGTAGGGGAATCAGGAGCAGGTAAATCTACACTTGCTTCAGCTTTTATGGAAAGGGGATATCAACTATTAAGTGATGATGTTATAGCGGTCAAGTTTTCTAAAGAAAATCATCCTACAGTAATCCCATCTTATCCACAACAAAAGCTTTGGCAGCAAAGCCTCGATGCTTTGGGTATTAGTAATAAAGATCTTCGACCGATTTATGGGAGAGAGAATAAATTTTGTAAGCCAGTAATGGGGAATTATCATTCATCCCCACTTATATTAGGAGGAATTTTTGAACTAGCTAAAACAGTTGATGATTCAATTTACTTTCGCTCTATTCGTGGTCTAGAGCAACTTCAGAAACTCTTTGCTCACACATACCGACAGTTTCTGATTCCTAAAATGGAATTGACTAAATGGCATTTTAATCAATCGACCATGCTTGCTGAGCATTTGCCTTTTTATCAGATAAAAAGGCCAGAAAAAGGATTCTCTGCTTTCCAAATCGTAGAGCTAATATTAACAACTATAAATGGTTTCGGAGATAATGTAAGTAAGCAAAATGAATTATTAGTTAATGGGTGAATTTAATGATAAAAAAACTTAAGGTTCTTCTAGGTTTAGATATAAAAACCATTGGTTTATTCATAGAAGCTTTCATTTACCTAGGTTGGGCTCGTTTTCAAGTGCTGTTTTGTCCATTTTCAAAACTGGCTCCTTCTCTAGGCGTATATATGAAGGAATCTGAAGAAGAAATTACTGAAGGTCATTGCAAGGATCTAAAATCTATTCGACATTCTATTCAAATTATCAGCAAGTATACATTATGGGAAAGTAAATGTTTAGTAAGGGCTATTGCCGCACTTAAGATGTTAGAAAGACGTAACATTGATAGCACCCTATACTTAGGGACAGGTAAAGATGAGAATGGTAAGATGATCGCCCATGCTTGGTTAAGAAGTGGTTCAATGTATGTGACTGGTTATGAGGAAATGCATAGATTTACTGTAACAGGTAAATTTGCAAAAATAACAAAACTTGTGGGTGGAAAATAAGATGAAACTATCACCTTTATTCTATTTTTTAAAAAGACTTCATAGTTATTCTGGAAAAATTCTATATATTAACCTATTTGGAAGCATGGTAATGGGGCTTTTAGATAGCATTGGTATCTTACTACTCATACCATTATTAAGTGTAATTGGGATTGTTGAAATAAGTATCAATGATATACCAGGTATACAAATGTTTAGTTTTTTACAAGGTATCCCAAAAGAGCACGCCTTACTTTTGATTCTATTTGTGTATGTAACATTGGTAAGTAGTCAGAGCTTACTTACAAGAAATATAGGTCTAAGAGAAATTAGAATTTTTACTGGTTTTATTAATCATATACGACTAGACCTTTATTGCTCTTTGTTAAAAGCGGATTGGGAATTTTTTTTAAAAAGAAGAAAGTCCGATCTAGTCAATTCACTTACCTCTGAACTTGGTAGAGTAACGAATAGTACCTTCTTATTACTTCAATTTTTGGCTTCACTAGTATTTACAGCCATTCAAATTGTAATTGCCATGTTCATATCTGTTAAGATGACACTATTTGTAATATGTTGTGGGGTTTTTATCACCCTCATATCTAAAAGGTTTCTTAGAAGGTCCAGGGAATTGGGAAAGGTAATGAACGAATTATCTCAAAGCTATCTAGCAGGAATTTCAGATCATTTCAATGGTGTTAAAGATATTAAGAGTAATTTATTGGAAGCTTCACAATATAGATGGATGTCCACTTGGTCAGATCAGGTTGCAAACGAAAGATATGAAAGTGCAAAAGTCCGTAGTAATTCACAACTGATTTATAAACTATTTTCCACCCTAATGATTGCTTTCTTTATTTTTATCTCATTTAAGCTTTTTCAGAGTGGTGGGGCGTCAATGCTGTTAATTATCATGTTATTCTCCCGTTTGTGGCCCCGATTTAAAGGTATACAGTCAAATTTAGAAAACATCGCATCTGCAATGCCGGCTGTAGAGAAAATCATGGAACTGCAAGAATCCAGTCAGAAATCTAAGGATTTAGGTGGTCTGATAAATGTAAATGAGAAAAGAATTAATAGAATCGATTTTAAAGAATCATTAGAATGTTTAAATGTAAGTTTTCGGTATTCTCAAGACTCAACTAAGTTTACCCTCGAGGATATTAAATTAAAAATTAAAGTAAACCACATGACCGCTATTGTTGGTAAATCCGGTGCAGGAAAAAGTACTTTAATAGATTTAATTATGGGTCTTCTAAAACCCGAATCAGGAACAATATTAATTGATAATAAAGAACTCTCAGATAGTGAACTATTGTCCCTAAGAAACTCAATCAGTTACGTACCACAAGATCCATTTCTTTTCCATGGAACCATACGGGATAATTTATTGATGATTAAATCAGATGCTAGCGAAGAAGAATTATGGGAAGCATTGGAATTCTCTTCAGCTGCTGAATTTGTGAACAACTTACCAAATGGCCTCGATACAGTCATTGGAGATCGCGGTATAAAGCTATCTGGTGGAGAGAGGCAAAGACTTGTTTTAGCTAGAGCAATCTTAAAAAAACCTTCTATATTAATACTAGATGAAGCAACTAGTGCCTTAGATTCTGTAAATGAGATGAAAATCCAGCATGCGATTGAACAGTTAAAAGGAAGTATGACTGTCGTTGTTATTGCACATAGATTATCGACAATCAGAAATGCAGACCAAGTAATTGTAATAGAAGAGGGCAGAATCGTTCAATCGGGGGAATATGAAGAACTTTCTAATGATAAAAAGGGATTATTCAGTAAGTTACTAGGAAATCAACTTAAGGTTGCAAACTAATGAATGACCAAACATTCGTTAGTTTGTAGAAAGGGGGGACGGGATATTAATCCTAAAATTGATATGAATATTATTGGAATTGCAATGCAAAAGGTTAAAAGATACAAGTCTTCAGGAAATTCAGTTATAAGACTTTTCACTTTTAAATTGTTATTTGTTTGGAAAATGCTTAAAAATACGAGACGTTTTTTCACTGATACGGAATTTCGTTCTATCCTTCTTTTGCAGATTTTTAGCTCTAAAAGTGTTCATCAAACAACACCCCTTACATACATGGATCGATATCCAAAGATTTTCTCTGCTTGCCGAGATTATTTTGGAAATAAACAAGATTTAAAGATTCTCTCTTTTGGGTGCTCAACAGGTGAAGAAGTGTTAACTCTTCGACGATATTTCCCTAATGCTCAAATTGTAGGAGCAGATATAAATAAACATAGTCTTGATATATGTAGAATGTTACCTATGGATGATAAGATTACCTTTGTTCATTCTTATTTTAGTGAAATTAAAAAGCACGGAGACTTTGATGCAATTTTCTGTATGGCCGTTCTGCAGAGAAAGCCTCATTACATTGCATCACAAGGCATTACTTCCCTAAAAAACATTTATCCTTTTGAAAAGTTTGAAAAGCAGATAAGAGAACTAGATGAGCTAGTAAAAGAGCAAGGGCTACTAGTAGTACATTACACTCAATATTCACTTTTCGATACATCAGTTGCATCCAAATATGAGGCTTTGGGACATTATTGCCAGGATGATTATCATTCACCAGTGTTTGACAGAGATAGTAATTTAGCAAAAAATCGATCGCCTCAAAACTCTATTTATATTAAATCACAGAAATAAAGTTTATTCACATTTGATATTCTAATGGTGACACCCACTTATAATCAAAGTAGATGATTTACCTAGATTGTAGTGGGTGTTTATTTTTGTGTTTTTTAAATTCCCATTATTAACTATTGTGAGTAATTATTGTTTTATAAAAATTACTGACTCTCTTTTTTATCAATTTTATATATAGGGATTGGTAACTTCTGTTCGAATCATTTGCCTTCAGTTCGGTTTCTACTAAATATTTAGATGGGAAAATCCAAGCAAAGATTTCAGCAATACTATGAGTAAATTGATCAAAACTAAAAATTTGATAATCGAAGAAATCTAAATATTTTCGAATGGATTTTTCTTCTGGTTGTAATAAATTTTCGTAACTCCAGGTTAATATAGATTTTTTCTTAATAAGCATCTTTCTTTCGTCTAAAAATGAGAATTGATTATAAACGATAGATAATGTCCTAATTATCCTATTTAGCGTCTTATCTTTATTAGCTTCTTTAAATATCTTTTGGTATGAGATGTCTAAAACATTATTGTTAATAAGCTGTAAAATATCAAGAAAATATTTTAAAGAATTCATATTATGTCGCCAGCCGTGGAGGGTAATCATATAAAATGTGTGTTGGTCAGATAATTCTTTAATATAATTTGAATTTCTTAGTGGGTATGCATCCTTCCATAATTTTTCAGTGTTCAAGCTAGAAGTTTTAGGGTCTACAATATTCCAATGTATCTCGACCATCAATGGAATAGGTGAGTGTGGCAATTCTCGAAAAAAAGTTAAATTAAAACCAGACTGAACAGCCTTAGGATCTGGAGTAAATCTAAGTTCTTTTATACATTCAATAGCCTTATCCAGCAGATTAGGTTTTACAAGTAAATCAATATCCGATGTTCCTCTAGCCCCAACATGCCCAAAATACTTCTCCGCAAACCATACCCCTTTCAAAGGAATTACTTCAATTCCAACTTTCTCAAACTCTCGTAAAATGAGTTCTGTCTGATTCTTAATAAACAGATTTTGATACAAAGCTTTAGTGTACTTTTGTTTTAGTCGTTCTTGAAAGAAGGGAGGAGTATGCTCCAATTGTTTGTTTTGCTTTAATAAATGATAGATCTGAGAGGAAATACCGAAAAATTCGATGTCTTCAATTGCTCCCCAATAGTACTTCTCATCAATTGGAAATGGAAATGTAGAATCATATATAGCACGAATTAATTCAATGGCCATTGTGAAAACTCCTCCCTTGTTAACTTGAAACTAATGACAACTCAGGCACTTTAGTTTCAAATTGTGATTTATATAGATTGTGATAAAGCCCCATTTCCTTTAATAATTGTTCGTGTTTTCCTATTTGAACAATTTTTCCTTCATTCATTACTACAATTAGGTCTGCATTTTGGATAGTGGATAAGCGATGGGCAATAACCAATGTCGTTCTATTTTTCATTAAGCGTTCCAGTGCACTTTTAACATAAAATTCAGTTTCACTGTCCAGAGCTGAAGTGGCTTCGTCTAGTAATAAAATTGGAGAATCCTTAAGAAGTGCTCTTGCTATTGCAACGCGTTGTTTTTGCCCACCCGATAACTTCACACCACGCTCTCCAATTTTGGTGTCATAACCTTCAGGTAAAGTCATTACAAATTCATGGATATTTGCGTTTTGAGCTGCCTCAATCATTTCTGCTTCGGTCACATTAGGACGTGCAATAAGTAAATTTTCTTTTATTGTGCCATCGAAAAGGAAAGATTCTTGTGGTACTAGGGCTATTGAACTTCTTATTTCTGAAATTGATAGTTCATCAGCACACTTTCCGTCAATTATAATTTTACCTTCCTGGGGCTTATAAAATCGTAATAATAGATTAAATAATGTCGTTTTACCAGCACCACTGTGGCCAACTAACGCAATTACTTTTCCTGCTGGAATATCTAGATTAAAATCTTTAAAAACTTGTTTGCCTTCCTCGTAACCAAATGAAAGATCTTTAAACTTAATTGAAGGACCAGTTTTATTTGGTATTTGATGCGTCGGCAAATTATGTGTTTCCGGCTCGTAATCTAGTACATTTGAAATTCGTTCAATCGCGGTTATCGAGTGTTGAAATCCCGCCCATAGACCTGCAATACCTGATAGGGGATAAATTAAATGTCCCATCAGTGTTAGAAAAATAAATAAAGAGCCAACTGTAATTTCTTGAATCGATACAAAATATGCCCCTAAACAAAGGCTTAATAAATAGGCAACCGAACTGATTGTCTGTGAGATAGAATAAAACCATCCCCGAAGTTTTGTGTTTTGCAATTCTAAGTTATAAAGATCGTTGTTTTGCTTCGCATATTTTCTATGAAATATCTTTTCTAAAGTAAACGACCGGATTACAGATAACCCTTGAAAAGATTCATTAAGTAAAGTGTTCATATCACTATACAATTTGTGTATTTTTCTGCTGTTTTTTCGAAGGATAAGTCCAAAAAATGCTCCTATAAATAATCCCAGAGGGGCAATTAAAACGATAAGCAAGGTTAATTGCCAACTTATCTGAATTAAATAGATGAATGCAGCAATAAATAATAAAGGAAGTCTTATGAATTCAATGAGACTACTTCCAATTAAACCATCGATATTATGAACGTCATTTGTAAAATGGGATAGTAATTCCCCAGAGTGATGATTCGAGGTTTTACTAGTTGGAAGAAGCAAGACTTGTTTAAATAAGTCATTTTTTAGGTCTCTTTTTACCGGGCTTGTCGCAGACGTCTCAAAGTATGTTGAAAAAAATGTGGAAGAAATACTAATTATAGTTAAGCCGATACCTAGAGGAACCAACCATTTTAATAGTTCAAAGTCACTGCGAACCGCTGCATCGGTAATATTCCCCATATACCAGGCAAATGCAACCGTCAAAAATATATCGATTAATAAAAAGAAAAGGAGACCTATATAAGCCTTCCTATGTTTGATGATATACGGTTTTAGTAGATAAGTAGCTCTTTTAATATCTTTTATGTTTATTAGCTGTCTAAAAGATAATAAAAAGTTCTTCTGCTTTAACTTCATTGATAACACTCCACTTTTATATCCGAATATGTACTTTGTTTCCTTGCTTTCTAGAGAGATAAGCTTGTAGTAAATAAGATATACTTGGCAACATTATAATCATTTGTGTCCAAAAAATGTTTTTGAGATTGGTTATTTTTTTCGATTTATTTTTTCTGTTTATATTTGTTAGTTTTCCAAGAATCTGATTTGCTTTCACAGGATCATCATATGCAAGATTTGTATCACCTTTAAAGATAAAATGCTGTTCATTATTCATAAAGGCACTTTTATAAAATCTGTGTGCAACAAGCTGCCCATTTGAAAGGAAAAATAACACAACATCGCCTTTTTTTAATAGGGAAGGGTTACAAACAGAAAAACTGCAAATATCATCTTCCTTAATGAATGGATACATGCTCATCCCTTTGGAAGGGAGGTCAATTGTACCGTATTTCCTTATCAGATTTGAAAACAAAGCTATTTCGGAACTTTTAACCTGCATGTTCGATCAATCCACAATCAATTAATTGTTGTAAATAGATTTCAACATCTTCGGCTGTAGTTGATGAATTATAGTTTTCTTTTATCCTTTGAAGGAGTGAGATAGACGATTGGGATTTATCCAATAATTTCCAACAAAAGCCACCCATTTCATTTACCTTGGTGATTGTATAATTATCTGTGTTTAATATGATCCACTCATCATCTAATTGAGTGTTGTCGTAATTACTTTTTTTAATGTACTTGCTCATTAAGAGATCAACTCCCAAAACGTATCATTTTTTTGAAAATGTAAATCATATATTGGCACAGAGTTAACTAAGGTTTTCAGTAAGTTTAAAATTCTTTTCGTTTCGTGATGGGAATGCTCCCAGAAAAAAACTTTGTCGATTAGTTGAAACATTCCCTCAGCTTTCTTCAATTGAATTCGGTTATTTTGTAATGATTGATGAAGTATTTGGATACTTCCTAATGGTAAGCAATATTCCTTACAGTTTGATTCTAGTTCACTATTGAATGGTGAGTTAAAAGCTAAAATCTCATTTTGTGTTATTTTGACTATTGTGGCCTCATCGGATAAGAGCTCTTTTGGTTGAGATAAGCGAGCGGCTGTTGATTTACCGGCTCCAGAATGACCGGAGAAAATGTGAGCTTTTCCATTATCCTTTATACATGAGGAATGTAATAGTAACCCCCAATTATTATGAACTATAAAGGAACTATATAAATTTAATAAAGCATGTTGTAAAGCTAGCTCGTCATAAACATAAACTTTTGCATTTTTAAAAATAGAATCTACATGAATTAAATAGTCAGCCCGTTTATAACGGATGCTATTCCCTAATTCTCTGATTTCAACATCAAAGTTTAAAAAAGATGTTCCATAGCCTTCAAAGATTTCAATATATAAATCTGGTGGCTTTATTGTTTCTATGTTGGAAATAAAGTCCCTCTCAATAATATTTATTACCCTTATAGATTCACTTTTTACCTTAATTAAATGTTCGCCAACACAAATAGTTAAACCAATCACTTTATAATCTCCTCTGACTCTATTTAATGAAGGTAGTAAAGGACCTACTTCCTTCATTAAATTATATTTAGTCATTCAATTACTAATTTTTTCCTGGTGGTCCTCCTGGTCCTCTTCCTGGAGGAATTCCTCCATTCCCAGGATTCTCAGGGCCTACAGGATGTCCTCCTTCAGGTTCTTTTTTATTATGAGGGATATTGCCTATTTCACTTGCGGGGTTCCAACTTTTAGCCGTTTCGAATCTGATTGGTTGATGACTTAGGACCAACGGTCGATCATTTTTATTTTCATTTTTCATAATTACCAGCTCCTACTAAAATAAATTTGTTTACTATAAAGAACAGCGAAATTGAAACTCTTTTTAACAACAATGTCCGTAGATATTACTATCTGTTTCATTATAAAATATAAAATGTTCGTTTTAAAGAATTATCATTCGACAATTCCTAACAATTAATTTATCGTTTTAAAAACCCATATATTCTTAATAAAGAAAATTAAAAAAGGGAAATGACTTGAAAGTATTTACACAATGTAGGACTTAGTTTATAATGTTCTTTAAAAAGAACGTAAATTATAGGAGGAACCAAAATGCTAACAAACCAAACATTTTCATTAAATAATATCATTTCACAATCCGAAGGCAACATCGTAAGTAACATGGGCGAAGAAAAGGTAATGTTGAGTGTTCAAAATGGAAAGTATTATAACTTAGGAGAAATTGGCGGAGAGATCTGGGATCTTATTGAGAGCCCTAAATCTGTAAATGAAGTGATTTCTTCTTTAGTCAATGAGTACGATGTGATCCAAACTGAATGTGAAGAGGAAGTACTTTCTTTTCTTGAACACTTATATAATGAAAAACTAATTGAATTGAAATAAGAGGTGACATGAAAATTATTAAAAGAATTAAGGCGTTTTTTACTCTTGATTTTGCTACGAAAGTGATTTTAATAGAAGCTTAATTTTATTTAGCCTTGGGTCGTATTTTAAAAGCATTGCCATTTGCAAAAGTTGCACCTACTTTAGGGGTGGCTTTGAAGGAAACATCTTATAAGAAAAATGTTTCTAATATGAAGGAATTAAAAAATGTTGCAAACGCAATTCGGATTATGAGTAACTATACGTTTTGGGAGAGTCAATGTCTTGTTAAAAAGCGATTGCTGGGATGAAAATGCTTGAAAGACGACACATCGAGAGTACTCTTTATCTCGGTACTGCAAGGGATGAGAAGGGGAGTATGATTGCACACGCATGGTTGCGAAGTGGCAACTTTTACGTATCCGGTTCTGAGGGAATGGAGAAGTTCACGGTTGTCGGCATGTTTGCAAAAGGAGTTCGTAATAATGATTTCAAGGAAGATCGAAATGAACAACATTTATCAACTTGATGTTTCAAAGGTTCCTAAGGAACTTATCTTTCTATTAGATGTTATTAAAATGGAAACCGCAACTGATATTACGGAAAAATATAAGAAATCCCTTGATCAAATGGACTGGGATCACTTTCATAAATTGATTCTTCACCACCGTCTATATCCACTTTTATATTCAAAGATTAAATTATTAGAAAAGAGTAAAGTCCCAACGAAAGTCTTAAACTCGATTTCGCATTATTATCAAAAAAATACGTTTCAGATGCTGCATCTTTGTGGACAAATGGAGTATGTGAGTAAATTGTTTATATCAAATGGAATCTCTCCTTTGTTTTTAAAAGGTCCCGTACTTGCTACAGAGCTTTATGGTGATATTTCTCTACGCACCTCTGGTGACTTAGATGTTCTTATCCCGATTGGAGAGTTGGATAGGGCGGAACAACTTCTAATTGAAGAAGGCTATATAAAGGACGAATATATTCAATCAGTGCTGAATGATTGGAAGTGGAGACATCATCATTTTACTTATTTTCATCCGAAAAAGGGGATAAAGCTTGAAATACATTGGAGGCTAAATCCTGCTCCAACAAAAGAACCAAGCTTTAAAGAGTTATGGGATCGAAAAAGAGTAAGTACGATTACGAAGTATACAGTTTATATTTTAGGTAGTGAGGACTTATTTTTATTTTTAGTAACACATGGAGCTAGGCATGGTTGGTCCAGGTTACGCTGGCTATTTGATATCCATATGCTAGTTCAAAAAGATCTTCATTGGCCACGACTTCGAAGTTTATTACAAAAATATAAAGCTACACATATAGCGGGGCAAGCCTTGATTCTTTCGTCTAATTTATCGAAAACAAAAATAACGAAAGAGATGAAGCCATTCATAAAAAGCACTAGAAGTCAATTATTAGGCCAGCAAGCAATTTTTTATATTGAAAGAATGATTAATTTGCATACAAACCCAGTCCCCCAGGACATTTCAAAATATCATTCACGTCATTTATTTTCGCTTATGTCAATCCAACAAAAGTTTATGTTTATTTTAAGTACATTGCATCCTTATTATATGGACAAGGAAACATTGCCATTACCTAAGAAACTGCATTTTTTGTATTTTCCATTACGACCATTTTTATTAATTTGGCGAAGAGGGGGTAGGCAAGTTTAAACAAATAAGAATCAGGACATGATTGTAACGAAGTACATTGTTTGAAGGTAAAGGTAGGTTTTTATGTACTTATATATCATTCGCTTTATTTTAGGAATATTACCAGTTGTATATATGCTTTGGATATGGTTACAATCAAGTCATTTTAATCCTAGCAAATTTGAGGATATAGACGACCAAATTGGTATACAATTATATTATCTGCTAGGAGCTGCACTCGAAATTGGTCACCTTTTTCAGTTTGCTATTTTATATGCCTTATTGGTGATGGCTTTCCTGACCTTTGGAAAGCTTTCGCTTAAGATAGAAATTCTGCTGTTTATAATCTCGGTTTTATATGGAGCGCTGGATGAGATCCATCAATATTTTGTACCGTTCAGATCGTTTTCGTTTATCGATTTGGTAAAAGATTCGATAGGCGTCATTGTTGTATCCTATATCATCCACAAAAAGTATTTTAATCAGAAACAATCAAGGGTAGGCAAGTTTTTAAGAGGAATTACCGCACTCAAAAAGAATATCTCCCTATAAAATAAAAAAGCCCTTCAAGAGAAGAATTTTTCACTCTCCTGAAGTGCTTTTTTATTTATTGTTCGTATTTTTCCATTTGTTAAATTCTAAGAATGCCTTAAACTCATCCTTTGAAACCCCGGATTTCATTGCTTCTTGTACAAGTTGGGCCCAATCAGAATCAAGATCTTCTATTTGAACTTCGTGATCCTCATCATGGAGTAGAGTATTCACAGATACCCCAAGGACCGCAGAGATTTTCTCTAAAAATTGAATAGAAGGATTTGATTGAAGGTTGCGTTCAATTGAACTTAAATATGATTTCGCAACCCCTGCTCTATCAGCTAATTCAGATAAGGATAATTTTCTTTGCAAACGGTATTGTTTGATACGTTGACCAATCATAAAATCCACCTTCCTCCATTCATGATTATAACATAAAATGAAGAAAATTGTTTTGTATGACGAACGATTTAATCAAAAATATTGCAAGAAAATGTGTTTTTCCCAAGTAGGAGTGGGTTTCACTGTTCTTTATCCAATCATCGAGTCAAATCCGTCAGCTTTTTCTGCGAAGAATGCTTTGATTTCGTTCACACTAATTCCCATATCTAGTGCTTCTAAAATTAGGTCTACCCATTCCTGATCGAGTGTTTCGTTTTTTAATTGTGTCATACTTTCCAATACCCTCCCAAAATACAATAGTATTCCAGGCAGTCCAGCCATCATAATTGAAATCTCCAACCTTAGACCTGTGACTTTGCGTCCCCATTTTTCAATAGGTTTGCCTTTGTCTGTTCGAACCTAGCTGACTGACCTAACACGTTAGTCCATGTATGTATAGAACCTTTGTATTACTCTTTGAAGTATAAAGCATGATTATCAAGCTTTCTGTAAAAAACTGTCGATGTCAAAATATTTATAAAACATAAACAATTGCTTGTCCTGTATATCGAAAAAGGTCCGCTTTTTTCTGTTTATGTAGAATGAACTCGAAGGATAGGGAGAAAGACCTATGATTTGTTAACAAGGTAGTAAGGGAGGGGAATACATCACATCATTCCAATGAGGATTTTTGTAAAAACACCAAAAAATGGAAGGGTATTTGTCGAACGATTATTTTAAAAAAAGCCTAAAAAAATGTAACCTACCCCCAAAAATGAGGATAGGCCTATGTTACATCGTATTTTGACAAAGATAAAACAATCCACCATTGATAATTTCGACAAGGACTTTCGGTTCGTATTGGTCCCTTAGTGCTTCTTTTTCAATTTCATAGCTTTCTGGTTTTTCGTCAATCCCCTCGTAAAAGGCATCTAACAAAGTTAAATCCTCGTCCCAGCGCTTTCTTGCTTCTTCTGCCCATGCATGATTCTGTGATTCCACATACCCTCTCACATATTGCTGGAGACGATTGACGCCACTTTGTGGTTTTACAAGCGGTGACATCGTGTATGTTAAATCTGGAATTTTAGGAGTAAGTGGAAGCTTTTCAAGTTTTTCCTGAAAATCCTCCACTATGATTCCGTTAATAAGTTGTAAGCCAAGTGACATCAACACATCGCGCTTACGATCACTCTTATAGGAAACCTTCACATTTATCCCGAGCCATGGGTAAAGAGGTGTATTCCCTTGGGCCCCTGGTGGTATTTGTTGGTACAACCGAATATAGCTTGCTAGCTTTTTCGTTGATTCAAAAATTTGATGCAAGCGGGGTGCTCCGAAATGGATAAAGTCACCCTTTACATGATCGGGCGTTTGGTCCCGGTCTGTAATTAACGTAAGCTTCATTGGATTCGGTTCTCCGCCTGTTTTTTCCACATACGTCCAATAGAAGGGGCGGTTCATGAGTTGCTTATCTAAGTCGATTGTCAATTGCACGGTCATATAACCAGGATGCCGTTCAAGTATTTCACAATGGTTGGATACAAAATATTTTTCTAGAAAATTAACGATTTCCTGTTGCTGCACGCTGCTCACCCCCGTTTTGTTCTTCAAAACTGATAATCGATGTTAAATTCTCCATCTTAATTTTCATTTCGCCCTCACTCCGAGACCGAAGCATAATGTCTTGAATATGGTCTTCAATATTTCCAAGATCAAGCCGTGTTAAGATATCATCCAACTGCCCAATAACACGCTCGAACAGATTAATTTTTTCATATAAAAGCTTTAGAATATGCTCTTCAACTGTGTTCTTTGTTGCAAAATTGTAAATATGAACATCTTTTTCCTGACCTAGTCGATGAATACGACCAATACGTTGCTCAAGTCGCATCGGATTCCAAGGAAGATCATAATTGATAATATGGTTACAAAATTGCAAGTTAATACCTTCGCCACCGGCTTCAGTAGCAATCAAAACTTGGAATTTTCCTTTAAACAATTCTCTCATCCAATCTTTTTTCCCACGTTTGAATCCACCTCTAAATGGAACAGATGAAATGCCATTTTGCTGGAGGAACCATTGCAAGTACATTTGTGTCGCACGATACTCAGTAAAAATGATGACTTTATCATCAATTTGTTTAATTAACTCAACTGCTTTTTCAGCCTTTGTATTTTGATTGACCTGTTCGACCTTTTTCATAAGCCCTAAGACCATATCCTCAGGGACCGCAGCACTGCCATCTTCATTTTTCTTCTCAAGCATCTTTTTCAATGTGAAATAGACGGCCTCACGACTACTACAAGCTTCTCTTTGCAATGTTAAAATCGAAAACATACTCGATGCAAAGCCTGATAAGCTAGATCGATAAGCAGAAATTGCATTATATAACTCCTGTTCTGTTTCTGAGAACTCAATCGGAACGGTTTCAACCTTACGTTTTGTCCACTCAATCCCCGTATCATCTCGGCGATTTCGAATCATTACTTTATTAACCAGTTCTTTCAAATGCTCATGATCATCGATTGAGCGCCTCTTTTTCCCGAATAATTCCTCAAAATTCTCCTGATTACCTAAGTGCCCAGGCTTTAGTAATGATACAAGATTAAATATCTCATCAACTCTGTTTTGAATCGGGGTTGCTGTTAATAGTAAACAAAATTTCTTTTTTAGATTTTGAACAAATTCATAGTTTTTCGTTTTGTTATTTTTAAGCTTGTGAGCTTCATCAATGATGATCAAATCGTAATCTTGCTTATATACAATTTCCCGATGAGGGCTTCTTTTTGCCGTATCTATGGAAGAAACGATGACATCATATTGTTCCCACATATAGCTCTTTTTCTGTTGAACCGCAGGAATATAAAACTTTTGATTTAATTCCGAAGCCCATTGAGATACAAGAGATGCTGGAACAAGAATCAATACTTTCTTCACAAGACCACGAATCATATATTCTTTTAAAATCAGGCCGGCTTCAATGGTTTTTCCTAGCCCAACCTCATCTGCTAAAATCGCTTTTCCATTCATTTTTTCAACCACTTGCTTTGCAACCTCAAGCTGATGTGGAAGTGGTGTTAGCTGCGGTAAATGCTTAGGAGCCTGAAGACCCTCGAATTCAGGTATCGACTGGTGTTTTTCAACTTCGTATGCAAGTTTATATAACTCCCAGTTCGCCCAAGGACCGTCATCGTCAATTCTCTGCAAAAAGTCACCTTGCCACGACTGATCAAATTCAAAGTCGACATTCATCTATTCACAGTCCTTTCTTAGTTGAGTATGGTATTTATATAGAAGAAAGTGAACTCTTTTATAAAACCCGAACGTTTAATTGAAAAAATATATTAATGTTAAGAAAATAAAATATTGCCCAATTCTCTGGATGATGGTAGGATGAAGATAGTTCGATAACGCTTCTCCTAGTTTTTTAGAGAGGTTAAGCGTTTTATCTTAATGAATAAAATGTAAGCTTTTGGGCTGGACATGTTAAATTTTCCATAGTCGTTTCGTTAGTATTACCAAAAAAATGAAAAATATGAAAACCGCGAATGACAACAAGGGGAGAGACTACATTTTTGTAGCGCCGAAGGAGCAAGCAAGCCAATTGTGAATCTCTCAGGCAAAAAGACTCTTGTTCGACGCAACTCTGGAGAGAGCCGATATGCGGCCACCAAAGGGGCAAACCTAATAGTACAGTTCAAGCTTTTGAACTACAGTTTAGGTAAACTTTCAGGTGCAAGGACAGAGACTTCACACAACTGTGGAGTTTAACTGTCCTTTTTTGCATTTTCAGAATCTTTTGGTTTCGTAGCGAAAACCCAAATGCTAATTAAATGTTGAAATGTGAAGGAGGAATCGAGTTGACTGAATTAAAACGAACACCATTATTTGATGAGTATCAAAAGCATGGCGCCAAAACAATTGATTTTGGTGGATGGGACCTCCCTGTCCAATTCTCAAGCATTAAAGAAGAACACGAAGCGGTTCGTACAAAAGCAGGACTTTTTGATGTTTCCCACATGGGTGAAATTGATGTGAAAGGAAAGGATAGCCTAGCGTATCTTCAAAAAATGATGACGAATGATGTTTCAATAATCAAGAATGGTGCAACGCAGTACACCGCGATGTGCTATGAAAATGGTGGAACAATCGATGACCTACTTATCTATAAAAAATCCGATGAACACTATTTACTAGTCGTGAATGCCTCGAATACAGATAAAGATTATGAATGGTTAAAAGAGCATGTCTTTGGGGATGTGGAAGTAGTGAACATTTCAAACGAAATCGGACAACTTGCACTTCAAGGACCACTTGCTGAAAAAGTATTACAGAAACTCACAAATACAAATTTAAGTGACATCAAATTTTTTAAATTCCAAGACGAAGTTGAAATTGCTGGTAAGAAAACACTTGTTTCAAGAACTGGCTATACAGGAGAAGATGGCTTTGAAGTCTATTGCCAAGCTGAAGATACTCCTTTCTTATGGAATGCCATCTTAGACGCAGGAAAACCAGAAGGGGTATTACCTTGTGGTTTAGGTGCACGTGACACATTGCGCTTTGAAGCAAATCTTGCACTATACGGACAAGAATTATCTAAAGATATCTCTCCAATTGAGGCTGGTATCGGTTTCGCGGTGAAGCCAAATAAAGAAGCTGACTTTATTGGGAAAGAGGTATTGAAACAGCAAAAAGAAGAAGGAGCTCCTCGAAAAATTGTTGGAATCAAAATGATTGATAAGGGAATTCCTCGTCATGGCTATGAGGTTTATATAGGTGACGAGCAAGTGGGTGAAGTGACGACAGGAACACAATCACCAACCCTTCAAAAAAACATTGGTTTAGTCCTTATTAAATCTGAACATGCCGAACTCGGAACAGAAGTTGAAGTTCAAGTTCGAAAAAGACTCCTTAAAGCGGTTGTTGTAGCAACACCATTTTATAAGCGCCCAAAAAAATAAATGGATTAGGGAAAGGGGTACATTCATGAAACATCGTTATTTACCAATGACGGAACAAGATAAAAACGAAATGCTTCAAGCAATCGGCGTTTCAACAGTCGATGAGCTTTTTAGTGATATTCCAGAAAGTGTTCGATTTAAAGGCGAATACAATATTAAGAAGGCAAAATCAGAGCCTGCTTTAATGAAAGAACTTTCTGTACTTGCTGCAAAGAATGCTGATCTACGTCACAATGCTTCATTCTTAGGAGCCGGTGTATACGATCACTACATGCCAGTGATTGTTGATCATGTTCTATCGCGTTCAGAGTTTTATACAGCATATACACCGTATCAACCTGAAATTTCACAAGGTGAGCTTCAAGCTATTTTTGAATTCCAAACTATGATTTGTGAGCTAACAGGAATGGATGTAGCAAACTCTTCCATGTATGATGGCGGGACTGCTCTTGCAGAGGCAGCAATGCTAGCGTCTGGTCATACCAAAAAGAAAAAGGTGCTTGTTTCTAAAGGTGTTCATCCAGAATCAAGACATGTCCTTGAAACATATGCAAAGGGCCAATACATTGAGGTAGTCGAAGTCCCAACAAAGAATGGTTTAACCGACGTAGACGCACTAAACTCTTTAATGGATAACGATGTAGCGTGTGTCATTGTTCAATATCCAAATTTCTTCGGTCAAATTGAACCATTAAAAGAAATTGAAGCAGTTGCTCATACTGGTAAAAGCATGTTTGTTGTATCAAGTAATCCATTAGCACTTGGTGCTTTAACACCTCCAGGGAAACTTGGTGCTGATATTGTTGTTGGGGATGCACAGCCATTCGGAATTCCAGCTGCATTTGGCGGGCCTCACTGTGGATATTTCGCAGTTACAACAAAATTAATGCGTAAAGTTCCTGGACGCCTAGTTGGTCAAACAGTTGATGAAGAAGGAAAACGTGGCTTTGTATTAACACTTCAAGCCCGTGAACAACATATCCGTCGTGACAAAGCGACTTCAAACATCTGTTCAAACCAAGCTTTAAACGCATTAGCAGCATCTGTTGCGATGACAGCGTTAGGTAAAAAAGGTGTAAAAGAAATTGCAACTCAAAATATCCAAAAAGCCTATTACGCAAAGCAACAATTTAAGGCAAATGGTTTTGAAATACCATTTGAAGGACCATTCTTTAATGAGTTTGTCGTAAAAGTAGGTAAATCATTAAAAGAAGTAAATGCTCGCTTAATAGAAAAAGGAATAATCGGTGGATACGATTTAGGCCGTGATTACCCAGAGTTTGAGGGGTATATGTTAGTGGCAGTAACTGAGTTACGTACAAAAGAAGAGATTGATACTCTTGTTAAAGAATTGGGGGATAGCCATGAATAAGCAAGATCAACCATTAATTTTTGAACTATCAAAGCCAGGGCGAATCGGTTATAGTTTGCCAGAATTAGACGTTCCTGAGATAAATATTGATGAAGTGATCCCTAGTGACTATCTTCGTGTTGAGGAGCCAGAGTTACCAGAAGTATCGGAATTAGATATCATGCGTCATTATACGGCTTTATCTAAACGAAATCACGGGGTGGATTCAGGATTTTATCCATTAGGATCATGTACAATGAAATACAATCCAAAAATTAATGAAAATGTTGCGCGTTACAATGGATTTGCTCATATTCATCCTTTACAAGACGAAAGTACAGTCCAAGGTGCAATGGAGCTTATGTATGACCTCCAAGAGCATCTAAAAGAAATTACAGGAATGGATGAAGTAACCCTTCAACCAGCGGCAGGTGCGCATGGTGAGTGGACTGGATTGATGATGATCCGTGCATATCATGAAGCAAACAAGGATTCAGCTCGTACAAAAGTTATCGTACCAGACTCAGCTCACGGTACAAACCCAGCATCTGCAACAGTAGCAGGATTTGAAACGATTACTGTAAAATCTGGTGAAGACGGACTAGTAGATTTAGAAGATTTACGCCGGGTAGTTGGACCAGATACTGCCGCATTGATGTTAACAAATCCTAATACTCTTGGTCTGTTTGAAGAAAATATCTTAGAAATGACAGAAATCATCCACTCTGCTGGTGGTAAAGTATATTATGACGGTGCAAACTTGAACGCAGTATTAAGTAAGGCTCGCCCTGGAGACATGGGATTTGACGTCGTTCACTTAAACCTACACAAAACCTTTACTGGCCCACATGGTGGTGGGGGCCCTGGTTCAGGTCCTGTTGGAGTAAAGGAAGATTTAATTCCATACCTGCCAAAACCTGTTCTTGTTAAAACAGAGGAAGGTTATCAATTTAATTATAACCGTCCACAATCAATTGGACGCGTAAAACCTTTCTATGGAAACTTTGGAATTAATGTTCGTGCATATACGTACATTCGTTCAATGGGTCCAGATGGACTTAAAGCTGTAACTGAAAATGCGGTTATCAATGCAAACTACATGATGCGTCGTCTGGCACCATATTTTGACCTTCCATATGATAAACACTGTAAGCACGAGTTCGTATTATCAGGTAGACGTCAAAAGAAATTAGGTGTCCGTACATTAGATATTGCAAAACGATTACTCGATTTTGGCTATCATCCACCAACAATCTACTTCCCGCTAAATGTTGAGGAATGTATGATGATTGAACCAACTGAAACAGAATCAAAAGAAACGCTGGATTCATTCATTGGAGCAATGATCCAAATTGCTAAAGAAGCAGAAGAAAAACCAGAAATCGTTCAAGAGGCTCCACACACAACAGTTGTGAGTAGACTAGATGAAACTTTAGCAGCAAGAAAACCTGTTTTACGCTATCAAAAACAATAAACATATATATAAGAAGAGATTCGTCCTGTTTTGGATGAGTCTCTTTTTACCATTAATTACCATGTTTAAAAGTATTGTAAAATGAACGGGAGGCTGATAATATAGATTAAGTCATCACGACAACGTGATTGATTGAGTCAAAACTTTAAAGAGAGAAAATGGTCTTTAAAAAAGTTGTTGACACCAAATGATGATAAATGTTATATTATAAAAGTCGCTTTTGAGCGCCGGATTGAAAAGTTCTTTGAAAACTGAACACAATACAAGCGTCAACGTTTTAATTCTA
>NZ_JBALOV010000012.1:0-53378 GCF_036965045.1 Bacillus sp. JJ1533
GTTTTCAAAGAACTTTTTTGTTGCTCTCAGAAGCAACTTTATAATATTATCATCTATCTTTCTGATAGTCAATAACTTTTTTAATTTCTTTTTTGAATCACCGCCACATCTCAGCGGCAGATTTATAATATACCACCTTGAAAGTTTAAAGGCAAGGTTTTTTATCAAAAAATTATACTAGAAAAGTTTTCCATTAAATAACACAAAAACAGAGTGGAAATCCACTCTGTCTTTTCAACTTATTTATGACGCATTTGCGGGAAGAGTAATACGTCTCTTATTGACGGTGAATTCGTTAAGAGCATAACAAGTCTGTCTACTCCGATTCCTAATCCGCCTGTTGGTGGTAAACCATATTCTAATGCTTCTACGAAATCCTCGTCCATCATATGAGCTTCGTCATTTCCTTGCTCTCTTTCTTTGAGTTGAGCTTCGAATCTTTGACGTTGATCAATAGGGTCATTTAACTCTGTAAATGCATTGGCATGTTCTCTTCCAACAATGAATAGCTCAAAGCGATCTGTAAATCTAGGATCTTCTGGATTTTTCTTTGCTAGTGGTGAAATTTCCACTGGATGTCCATAGATAAATGTTGGTTGAATAAGTTTGTCCTCAATTTTTTGCTCGAAGAACTCATTTACAATATGTCCGTAATCCATATTGTCATTGATTTCAACATTATGTTCTTTCGCTAGTTGTCTTGCTTCTTCTACACTCATTTCTTTCCAGAAGTCTACCCCTACGTATTCTTTAATCGCATCTACCATGTGAAGTCTTTTCCACTCTGGATTTAAGTCAATTTCGTGTTCTCCATAAGTAATCGTTGTAGTTCCTAGTACTTCTTGGGCAATATGCGCAACAAGGTTTTCTGTAAGACTCATGATGTCTTTATAGTCAGCGTATGCTTCATATAATTCAATCATGGTGAATTCAGGATTGTGTCGCGTTGAGACACCTTCATTCCGAAATACCCTGCCAATTTCATATACCTTTTCTAAACCACCTACGATTAGGCGCTTAAGGTGTAGCTCAATCGCAATACGCATATATAATTCGATATCTAATGCATTATGATGAGTAATGAACGGGCGTGCAGAAGCACCACCAGGGATCGAATGCATCATTGGTGTTTCCACCTCTAAATAGCCGTGATCATCTAAATAACGTCTCATCGCTCTGATGATTTTACTTCTTGTAATAAAGGTTTCTTTGCTTTCCGGGCTCATAATTAAGTCTAGGTAACGTTGACGGTAGCGTTGTTCAACGTCTTTTAATCCATGGAATTTGTCAGGTAATGGACGTAATGCTTTTGATAAGATCTCAAATGAAGTAACTTTAATAGAAAGTTCTCCTACTTTAGTCTTAAAGACAGTACCCGATACACCAACAATGTCCCCAAGGTCCGCAATATTAAATAGTTCATACTGCTCTTCTCCAACTGCATCAAGACGTACGTATAGTTGAATTTGGCCGGTTAGGTCTTGGATATGAGTAAATCCAGCTTTTCCTTTACCGCGCTTTGTCATAATACGACCAGCAATCGTTACGCTAACCTCTTTTTCGTCCAATTGTTCTTTTGTTAATCCATCATATAATTCGATAAGTTCACGTGTACTATGTGTTCTTTCAAATCTTTTTCCGAATGGGTCGACACCCAGTTCACGTAATGTATGTAACTTTTCTCTTCTGACTATCAATTGGTCATTTAATTCCTCATGATTCATTTTTATCAACTCCTATTTTGTTACATGATCTATTTCAAACGAATATCTATAACTTGTCCTATTTCAATATAAACGTAAAGAAGAAAAACTGCCAGCAAAAACTGGCAGTAGGCTACTTACGGGTATTATAGTGTAGGGAATCTTTGATGTCAAACAACCATCTCACTGTTTTGTTGCTTTTCTTCTACTTCTTCAACGAAGTCTTGTAAAAGCGAAACTAATTCATTTCGTGTATTGCAGTTGTTGATCGCATTCCGAACAATTGCATTGCCACGGATTCCTTTTAGGTACCATGCGGCGTGCTTCCTAAATTCCCTTACTGCGATGTCCTCGTTTTTTAAATTGATTAAACGGTCTAAATGAAGAATAGACACATCTATTTTCTCTCTTACTCCTGGCTCTTCAGTTAGTTCGCCGGTTTCTAGATATTTGACTGTTTGATAGATCATCCATGGGTTTCCGAGAGCCGCACGGCCGATCATAACTCCATCACACCCTGTTTCATCAAGCATACGTCTTGCGTCCTTCGGTGTCTTAACATCTCCATTGCCGATTACAGGGATATTTACCGACTGTTTTACCTGTTTAATAATGTCCCAGTTTGCGTAGCCTTCATACATCTGGACGCGCGTTCTTCCATGCAGGGCTACTGCTTGACCGCCAGCACGTTCTATCGCTTGGGCGTTTTGAATCGCAAAAATATGATCATCATCCCAGCCCATACGCATTTTTACAGTAACAGGCTTGTCCACTGCATCCACTACCGCTGAAACCATTTCATAAATTTTATTAGGGTCTAATAGCCACTTTGCCCCCGCATCACATTTTATGATTTTTGGTACTGGGCATCCCATATTTATATCGATTATATCTGCAGTTGTGTTTTTATCGACAAACTTTGCTGCTTCTACTAATGTATCTTTTTCTCCGCCAAAAATTTGGAGACTTAATGGTTTTTCACGTTCATCGATATAAAGCATTCCCATTGTTTTTGCATTTTTATATAAGATTGCTTTATCACTTACCATTTCCGCACAAACCAAGCCTGCACCAAATTCCTTAACAGTTAGACGAAAGGCTGAATTACATACTCCTGCCATTGGAGCAAGCACAACTTGGTTTTTCATTTCGATATCACCTATTTTTAACACGATAAACCTCCCTTCATTTTTATAAAAATCCATTTATTAAATCTATCCCTTTGGGGTTAGGTCCTCAAGTGGTACTTTAAGTATTTCTGAAACCTCTTGTAAAAATGTTTTACTTGGCATTCGTGTTCCACGCTCGACTTCCCCAACAATGGATACGGATACCCCGAGGTCTTTTGCTAGACCCTCCTGAGTATAACCTTTCAACTTTCGAAAAGCACGAATACGTCTTCCCCACTTCTCCGCTTCCATATACGTACACCTTCTCTGTCTTGTAGTTCCTCTAGTAGTAAGGATAATGGTTTTGTTACTGCTGGAATGTGTAGGTTCTGGTCAATTTCAAACAAAGGTACCAGAACAAAAGCCCGCTCTGTCATTCGGGGATGTGGAACGATAAGACGCTCTGTTTCAATATATTCATGATTATAAAGCAAGATGTCAAGGTCCAAGGTCCTTGGCCCCCATCTTATCTTCCTTTCCCTTCCAGACTCTAGCTCAATTTTTTGCAAAACCTGCAGTAAATCAATTGGTGATAAATGAGTTCTTACTTTAATGACCATATTTAAAAATAAATCTTGATCTTGATATCCAACTGGATCCGTTTCATAAATTGAAGAAAAATCACTAATTGCTATGTTATTGTCTTGGATTGCCTTTAATGCAGAGCATAAATACTGTTCGCGTTTTCCCAAATTCGTTCCCAGAGCAATATATGCCGTATTATCCATGTTGTCGACTCCTTGTGATTTCTACAGCAACTGATTGGAGATGACCAGGTATTGGCGGGTCTGGTTTTATTACTTTAATTGTGCAACTTAAAACCAATGAAAAATGCTTTAAAATTTCCGTGGCAATTTTTTCAGCCACCGCTTCTAGTAGTTTGTATGGTTGTCCTTCAACGATTTCTTTGCATAGGTTGTAAAGTTCCCCGTAGTGAACCGAATAATCTAGATTATCGGTTTGCCCTGCTTGTTTGACGTCGACTTCTACCATTAAGTCGACAAAAAAGCGTTGGCCTAATTTGGTTTCTTCCAGAAACACACCATGATAACCGTAAAACTGCATTTGATTTACATAGATTTTGTCCATTATTTAAGCTCACCTTTACCAACAAGGACATCCATCATCTTTGCCAGTCTTGCATTGACCTTTACATTATGTACACGGACAATATCACAGCCTTTTTGGATACCAAGGCAGGTCGTGGCACCTGTTGCTTCATCACGTTCCTGTGGTGGCAAATCAAAAATATGACCAATAAAGGACTTTCTTGAAGTTCCAAGCAGGACTGGATAGCCAAGTTCATAAAAACGATCTAGATGACGGATTGTTTCAATATTATCTTCAAAGGTTTTGGCAAAACCTACTCCCGGGTCTAGGATAATGTTTTCATCTTTAACACCAGCAGTCTTCACTATTTCAATACTCTCTTTTAAATCAATGATCATATCATCGATAAGATTTTTATAGTTTTTATTATCTCGGTTATGCATCAGGATGATTGGTACATTATAGGTTGCTGCAACCTCCGCCATTTTCGGGTCTGCTTTTGCACCCCAAATATCATTGATGATATGGGCTCCAGCTTCAATTGCTTGTTTTGCTACCTCTGATTTATACGTATCAATGGAAATGGGTACATGGACTTCCTTTACCAACGCTCGTATAATCGGCACAACTCTAGCTATTTCATCTTCGTCAGAGAGTCTTTCGTATCCCGGTCTTGTCGATTCACCGCCAACATCAATAATATCAGCACCATCATTGACCAGTTGTTTAGCATGGTTAATGGCTGCCTCTAGGTCAAAATATGAACCACCATCAGAAAATGAATCAGGTGTGATGTTTAATATTCCCATAATCATTGTTTTTTTGGAAAAATCTAGTCGATAGGGACCACATGTTAACGTTAGCCTCATAATTCTGTCTTGATCCATTTTTCAATCTCCTTTTACAATGTTTACTCTACAGCCTGTCAGATATGAGAGGCACGGACTCATTTTTACTTCCGATATATAATTTAATTACACTTTTAATTAATTGTTTTCCTGCTGTTGTCATAATCGATTCTGGATGAAATTGAACACCTTCAATCGGGAATTCTTTATGGCGGATAGCCATGATTTCTCCAGCATCTGTTTCAGCTGAAATTTCAAAGCACTCTGGAAGCGTCTCTCTTTTAACGATTAATGAATGGTAACGCGTGGCGGTAAATGGCTGTTCTATCCCCGAAAAAAGGGTTTTCCCGTCATGGTTAATTTCAGATGTTTTCCCATGCATTAACCTTTGAGCTTTAATCACATCTCCGCCAAACGCTTGAGCAATTGATTGATGACCGAGGCAGACACCAAAAATTGGAATACGCCCTGCAAAATAGGAAATGGCTTCTAGGCTTATTCCTGCCTCATTCGGTGTACAAGGTCCAGGGGAAATCATAATTAAGTCCGGGTTTAGATCCTCAATTTCCTGAACCGTGATTTCATCATTTCTTTTCACAATGATTTCTTCACCTAATTCTCCAACATATTGCACTAAATTGAATGTAAACGAGTCATAATTATCAATCATTACGATCATTCTAGCTCACCTCATACTCAAATTTTTTCTACTCTACTTACTCAGCTCTTTACTTTCATCTCTAGATCGTCTTGTCCTTTATTTTTATATTTTACATGATATATAATTTTCAGTACACCTTTGAAAGTAAAAAAGAGTCTAATCCCGCGGAAGGATTGACTCTTCATATATACTAATTATTGCTCGTCAAATTGATAAAGAACTGTACTTAAGTAGCGCTCACCATTATCTGGGACAACCGCAAGCACTTTTTTGCCTTTACCTAATTTTTTCGCAACTTGAAGTGCTGCAAAAATAGCTGCACCTGAGGAAATTCCTACAAGGAATCCTTCTTCTTGGCCTGTACGGCGTGCGTATTCAATAGCTTCTTCATTTTTAACTGTAAACACTTCGTCATATACTTCTGTGTTTAACACGTTAGGTACAAAGTTTGCACCTATACCCTGAATTTTGTGTGGACCAGGTTTTCCACCAGACAATATTGCTGAGTCAGCTGGTTCAACTGCTACAATATGTATGTTCGGATATTTTTCTTTTAACACAAGGCCAGCTCCAGTGATTGTTCCACCTGTTCCAATTCCAGAAACAAACGCGTCCAATTGGTCACCCATTTGCTCAACAATTTCCTTACCAGTCGTTAAACGGTGAACTTCAGGGTTGGCTGGATTGTCAAATTGTTGTGGCATGAAATAGCCGTGTTCTTTAACAAGCTCTTCTGCTTTGTTAACCGCACCTTTCATTCCTTCAGCACCTGGTGTTAACACAAGCTCAGCACCGTATGCGCGTAAAAGGTTACGACGTTCCATACTCATTGTATCTGGCATAACTAAGATTGCTTTTAATCCTTTAGCAGCTGCGACCATTGCTAAACCAATACCAGTGTTACCACTTGTCGGTTCAATAATCGTGTCACCAGGCTTTAAATCCCCTTTTTTCTCAGCAGCTTCAATCATCGCTAATGCGATTCTATCCTTAACACTGCTTCCTGGGTTAAAGAACTCAAGCTTTACATATACATCTGCGCTATCTTCATCAACTAAGTGGTTTAGCTTTACAACTGGTGTTTGGCCAATTAACTCATATATTGAATTTGCTACTTTTGTCATGATTCCACCCTCAATCCCTACTATTTTTATTGGTTTTATCTACAATTTAGCAATTCTCCTACTAAAAGTCAACGAATTTACTACTAGCAAATTGTGAATTTTTTCTAAATTTTATTGTTGATTCTCAAAGAACCATTTGACTCCAAGCTCTTTCCAAAATGGCTCAACCGTTATATTTCCATTCATTTGATCGATGGCAATTTGGCGCTTGATTTGGTCCTTAACATCGTCAAATGAATAAGTTACCGCATCTATTACTTCGTGAAGAATAATGACCGCAAAGCCACCTTCAACCTCAATCGGTTCGCTCCATTCATTTGGCTTCAAATGATTTGCCACATCTAAATAGCTTTCTGGAGCATATCCATTTTCCTTATTTACAAATCCAAGTTCCCCGCCCCGATTTGCAGAAAACTCATCCGTTGATTTCTCCATAGCAAGCGCTGCGAAGCTTGATCCATTTTTTAATTCATCTCGAACCTGTTCAGCTGCCTCTTTCGTTTTCACTACAATGTGGGAAAGATGATAAGACTTCGGAATTTCGTATAAATGTTTGTTTTCGTCGAAGAAATGCTTCATTTCTTCCTCAGATATTACTGCATCCTTTGTTAAGAGCTCTTCTAATAAAATGCTTAGCTCAATTTGCTCTTTCCAATGCTCATCATCAATATTCTCATGATCGATCGTGTTGTACATGGTTTTAATTAATGTCAATTCCCGGTCAATCGCATCATCTGCCAAAGCAATATTATGCTTTTTGGCCATTTGACGAACAACTTCCTCATCAATCATTTCCTCTAAAATTTGTTTCCCATATCTGCCTTCAAGCTCATGTAACCATTGCTGTCTTGTAATGGATGTTTTTCCGATAGTAGCCACTACCTCTTCTTCCCCACTGGCAACAACAGGCTTGGTTGCCTCAACCGTCTTTTCATCAGACTTTTCCCCTGATTGATCAGTCGCAAAGTACACAACCGACAAACAGTTTGTGATAACGAGAGCAACAATAATTGACCACAATACTTTTTGATTCATTTTTCCATCTCCCATTACCTTACTTTGCTTGGTCTTTTAATTCTATTAAGTCTTCTTTTGAAAAATGATATTTTTCGTTACAAAAATGACATTGTGCCTCAGCTTTTCCATCTTCCTCAATCATGGCTTCAATTTCTTCAGTACCTAAGCTAATGATCGCACTTTCAATTCGTTCCCTTGAACAAGGACAAACAAAGGATACCGGCATTTTCTCAAGAATTTTAAGATTTTCCTCTCCGACAACTTCGACTAAAATGTCTTCAGGAGTAAGTCCTTTTTCAATCATTTTAGAGATTGGTTCAATCTCTTGAAGTCTTTTTTCAATTTGCGTGATGGTTTCTTCATCTGTACCAGGTAAAAGCTGGATAAGGAATCCGCCAGCAGCTAAAATGGAGTTGTCTGGATTGACTAAAACCCCTACCCCAACAGATGATGGAGTTTGTTCAGAAGTAACAAGATAATACGTAAAATCCTCTCCGAGTTCTCCTGAAACTATTGGGACCTGTCCGGAGAATTGTTCCTTCATGCCTATATCTTTTACAACAGTTAGGGTTCCGTCTGTTCCAACAGCCCTTCTCACGTCAAGTTTCCCATGTTCGTTCAAATCAAAATGAGTTTGAGGGTTGGTTACATATCCTCTTACTTCCCCTTTAGCATTTGTATCAACGAGAATAATTCCGATTGGTCCGCCACCTTCAACTTTAATAGTAAGCTTAACTTCGCCCTTCAGAGTTGCTCCTAACATCACGCCTGCAGTCATTGTTCTACCTAGTGCAGCCGATGCAGTAGGCCAAGTATAATGACGTCTTTGGGCCTCGGCAACTGTTTCTGTTGAATTAATTGCATATGCTCGAACCTGTCCATTAAAAGCTAACGCCTTAATTAAATAATCACTCATTTTATTACTCCTTTACATGTCATCACATTGATGTTATTTTATTTCATTTCCTTATTACGTTGGTAAATAAGCTGTAAGCCTTTTATAGTCAAAAATGGATCGACTACATCAATCACAGTTGATTCAGCTGCAATCAATGAAGCAAGTCCACCCGTTGCAATGACCTTTGGTTTTTCCGTGGCTTGGGCTTTAATGCGAGCGACGATCCCTTCAACCTGGCCCACATAACCAAATAATATACCTGCTTGCATAGCACTAACGGTGTTTCGTCCAATCACACCTTCTGGACGTGCTATTTCAATTCTTGGGAGCTTTGCAGCCCTTGAATATAAAGCTTCTGTTGAAATGGCAATTCCAGGCGCAATCGCCCCGCCCATGTATTGCTTTTTCTCATTTATGTAGCAGAACGTAGTGGCCGTACCAAAATCAACGATGATAAGCGGACTTCCATATAGGTGAATTCCCGCGACGGCATTAACGATTCGGTCTGCCCCCACCTCTTTCGGATTATCATACTTAATATTTAACCCCGTCTTAATGCCTGGCCCTACCACTAAAGGCTTAATCCCAAAATACTTTACACACATCCGTTCCAATGCAAACATTATCGGTGGAACGACAGAGGACATGATAATGCCATTTATGTCTTTAAAGTCCAATCCTTCATGTGCTAAAAGTGATTTAATAACAAGTCCATATTCATCCTCTGTTTTATTTCGACTGGTTTCAATTCTCCAATGATGTTTTAGATCATCATTTTCATATACCCCTAAAACCATATTTGTATTCCCTACATCAAAAACAAAAATCATGTGGTACCCCTACCCCCAACAATGCAATTGCACAATGGCATATTTGCAACTTAATGCAAACATCATACCACACCTCGTTTTTATTATTCCACAATTAAAGAACTTAAATCGATACAAAAAAAGGTGCCTACATTAAGCTGTAGACACCTTTTGCTGTTATTCTTCTTTATCTTTGTTTTCGCCTTCTGTTACTTTCTCTTCTTTTTTAGAGTTAATTGTAACTTTTACATCTTCTTTCGGTTTATCTGCACTCTCAGAAGCGTCTGGGCGGTCAGGTAATTTACCTTCTTCAAACAAACTCTTAATTTGAGCAGCATCTAACGTTTCAACCTCAAGTAATGTTTCAGCGATTAGTTTAAGTTTATCTTGATGTTCTGTAAGAATTTGTCTTGCTTTTTCATAGCTTTCTTTAATAAAGCGTTGAATTTCAAGATCAATTTCGTGAGCGATAGCATCACTGTAGTTTTGCTCATTATGAATATCACGTCCTAAGAACACTTGACCACCTTGTGCTTGACCGAACTGAAGTGGACCTAATTTTTCACTCATTCCATATTCAGTAACCATTTTACGAGCAATACCTGTAGCACGTTGGAAGTCATTATGAGCACCTGTACTCACTTCTCCAAACGTAATTTCTTCGGCTACACGACCTCCTAAGAGACCTGTGATTTTATCCAACAATTCAGGTTTTGTCATAAAATAGCGGTCTTCCTTAGGAAGCATGACTGCATAACCACCAGCTTGACCACGTGGGACAATTGTAACCTTGTGAACCAAATCTGCTTCATCAAGTACCATTCCAATAACGGTGTGTCCTGCTTCGTGGAAGGCCACAATATTGCGTTCTTTTTTCGAAATGACACGATTCTTTTTAGCTGGACCTGCAATGACACGGTCTGATGCTTCATCGAGATCTGTCATATCAATTTTCTTCTTGTTTCGTCGAGCTGCAACGAGCGCAGCTTCATTAAGTAAGTTTTCTAGGTCTGCACCTGAGAACCCTGGTGTTCTTGCAGCAATTGCTTTTAAATCAACAGATTCCTCAAAAGGCTTATTACGAGCATGAACTCGTAAAACCGCTTCTCTTCCTTTAACATCCGGACGGTCAACTGTAATTTGACGGTCAAAACGTCCCGGACGTAGAAGGGCTGGGTCTAGGATGTCTGGGCGGTTTGTTGCAGCAATGATGATGATTCCTTCATTTGCACCGAATCCGTCCATCTCAACAAGCAATTGGTTTAAGGTTTGTTCGCGCTCATCATGACCGCCACCAAGACCTGCTCCACGCTGACGTCCAACTGCATCAATTTCATCTATAAAAATGATACATGGCGCATTTTTCTTTGCATTTTCAAAGAGGTCACGTACACGTGAAGCACCAACCCCAACGAACATTTCAACGAAATCCGATCCACTGATGGAGAAGAATGGAACTCCCGCTTCACCAGCTGCTGCACGGGCAAGTAATGTTTTACCTGTACCAGGAGGTCCAACAAGGAGGATCCCTTTTGGAATTCTTGCACCTAGCTCAGAAAACTTGCGAGGGTCTTTCAAGAACTCAACAACTTCAATAAGCTCTTGCTTCTCTTCATCTGCACCTGCAACATCTTTAAATCTAACCTTTTTCTTTTCTTCGCTATATAACTTTGCTTTACTCTTACCAAAATTCATAACCCTACTACCGCCGCCTTGGGCTTGGTTAAGTAGGAAGAAGAATAAAATAAAGATAATAACAAATGGGATAATTGACGTAAAGAAGGTTACCCAACCACTTGTTTCTTTCGCTTTAAGTATATCTACGTCTGCGGCTTTCGCGGCCTCAGTAATCCGATCAACTTCATTTTGGCTACCGATAATGTTAGTGACAAAGAATTGATCCTTATCATAGTTATTTAACTGTCCTCTAACCTCATAGACGCCTCTTTCAGGTTGGATCGTAATATTTTTTACATCTCCTGCTTCGAGATGTTGAACAAACTTGCCATATTTCATCACTTCAGGCTGGCCACCCGCTCCTTGGAAGAAGCTAACCACACCGATAATGACTAAAAATATGAGTAAATAGAATATGACGTTTCTAAAAATCCGATTCATCCCTTACCTCCTCCCACGGTGAACAAACTATAGTAAATAGTATCATAGATAATAAATGCTATTCAAATGATATACGTTTAACCTGCGATTAGGTTTCAAAAAAGTGTAGAAAAAACTATTCAGAATACACCTCAGGTTTTAACACACCGATATACGGTAAATTGCGATATTTTTCGGCATAATCTAATCCGTATCCAACAACAAACTCATCAGGAACAATAAAACCAACATAATCTGCGTTAATATCGGCTTTTCTTCCTGTTGGCTTATCAAGAAGCGTGACAATTTTAATGGACTTGGCTTTACGATAACGGAATAATTCAACGATGTAGCTTAATGTAAGCCCACTGTCGATAATATCCTCAATGACAAGAATATCTCTTCCTTCTACAGACGTATCTAAGTCCTTGATGATCTTTACTTCACCGGATGAAACCGTTGAATTTCCATAACTGGAAACATCCATGAAATCCATTTCTAAGTATGTATCAACTCTTTTTAACAGATCACCCATGAAAGGCATAGCTCCTTTTAATATGCCAATAGCTAAAGGAAATTTATCCTTATAATCCTCTGTTAAAGTATTGCCTAATTCCTTGATTTTTTGCTGAATTTCTTCCTCGCTAAATAAAACCTTCTCAATATCCTGCTTCATACTTTTAAAGCCCCCTAAATCATTGCGTATATTGTAGTACGATATAGTGCGATTTTGTTTGACAGTTTGCTTCATAGGATGATTTTTTTAATCCTGGAAGCCACAAAATCTTTCCTTGTTCATCCTCGACAATTGGCCAAAGGTTTCGTTTGTGAAGAGGTATTTTTTCATCGATGAAAATATCCTTCACTTTTTTAGAGCCATTCATTCCTTTTAGCCTCATTTTATCTCCGATTTTTCTCGTTCGGACATAAATTGGCAATTGGATGGTGTCTGGGTCAATAACGAAACAGTCATTTCCGACCAAGTTAGGATAGCTCTTCCACACTTGACTCTTTATTTCACTACCATCTTCAAGTTTATAAAGCCCGGGTGTATCAATCTGAAATCGATAGGGGCTTTCGTTTTCCTTACAATCCGTATAAGTATATGTACAACTCTCATAAGATTTTACAATTCGTAAACCAGCAGGAAAATGCAATTCTCCGGATGGATGATTACTTGCCAAGAAGGTTAACAAATTGTCAATATGTACGGCAGAAAGAGAAGGAGGAAGTTCTTTGTAGAGATAGTTTAATATTAGTTGAATCCCTCTTCTTTGTAAAGATTTTGGCATTGCTAAAAAAGAAGGTATTTCAATTTCTATTTCATTGTCCTCTTTCCTTTTCATTACTTTATTCATTTTTTCAATTGTTAATTCATCTAAAACTTTATTATCCTCTGTCAAGTACTGATTAAATTGCAAAAAATGTTCGTGAACCGCAGGATTTTCTTGCTTTATAAATGGAAGAACATGATGCCTAAATCGATTCCTTGTATAATCGTCTTGATCATTTGACGGATCGTGTCTCGGTGAAAGCTTCCATTCCTTGCAATATTCATCAATGTCGGCTCTTGTCACTGCTAAAAATGGACGAATAATCGACCCGCAAGAAAATGGGCGCTTCACCTGCATACCTGCATACCCAACTCCCTTGCTCCCACGAACCAAACGCATTAAAATGGTTTCGATTTGGTCGTCACCGTGATGCCCAAGCGCTAAATAATCGGCTTTATGTTTCCGCATGACTTTATAAAAAAAATCATACCTCACTTCCCTTGCTGCTACTTGGGAACTTAAACCATGTTCCTTTTTATAGGATGTCACATCAAATTGAATTGATTCAAAAGGGATTTGGTTCGTTTCACAAAATCCTTTTACATAGAGTAAATCCTTTTCTGACTCTTCTCCACGAAACATATGGTCAACATGCGCAGCAATTACAGTTGTTTCCTTTTGATAGTGGAATAAATAATGCAGTAACGCGAGGGAATCCGGACCACCAGATACCCCCACAATAATCGTTGAGCCCTTTTTTATTAATTCATGTTTTTCAATAAACTGACTTACTTTTTCGATCATGATTGGACCAACCCTTATTAAAATCTAAAATGAATGTATTTATCGTACCACTTTCAGAAACTTTTTTACAGAATTTGTCCATATAGATAGAGTAAATACCCGAGTGATACAAACAGCAGTAATAAAACCGTCTCGAGTACTCCGCCTTTTTGTTTCTTAGGTTTTTGCTTTCGATTAGCTCGTGATAGGTTAAGTTGTGCATGGGAGTGACTAGTTGCTTTGGTGTTGACTTGTGATTTTCTTGAAGCTCGTGTTTTTTGTACGGGTGTGCGATCCCTTTTAACTTCGCTTAATTTCATCACCAAATCTTTACGCATTTCAGATGCTCGTTGATAGTTTCCATCAATGGCTTGATATAGCACGGTATCAAACTTTCGTAAAAAATCGTTATTATGAATAATAGATTTTAATTGTTTCACCGGTTGGTCAGTTCGTGTAAAACGGTTTGGATAGGCTGCATTAATGATAATCATGGCAACCGCAAATAAGTCATAGGAGGCTTCCGCCTTTCTCGAACCCGCTCCCCAATAGCCACGATCAAAGAATTCGGTAAACTCTTTTATTGCCCTTCCCTGCACAGTTGTTCCGCCGACATCAATACAGCGAATTTTTGGCGGATTTCCTACAACCAGCAGATTATCCGGTTTTAAGTCACCAAAAACCCATCCGTTCTGATGCAGTCGGTCCAGGTCTGAAAGCAATTGCAAGCATAAAATGCCTGTCCATTCTTTCCCTCTTTTTTCAATAAACGATAAAAAACTTTCTCCTCGAATATATTCCATAACGTAAAAGGATATCGGGCTTGAAAAACCGGGTCTGATCCAATCATCCACATCTATAAAAGAAGGCCCAAGGGCAGCACCTTGGACCTTAGAGAAGTGTTTCAGCACATTTACTTCAGACGTAATTGTCACGCCATTTTCACTAATTTTCAAGGCCACAGGGCCCTCAATGCTCTCTGCTAAGTAGACAATACCATTAGCACCTTGTCCTAAAGGTCTCACAATGCGATATGATTTTTTATGCCATTTTCCAGTGATGACCGTACCAGGGGAAACCTTACATACCTGACTCTTCGTAGTATTGTTCATCATCACGAGATAATAAGCTCCTTAATGATTTTTTTTTCTTGAAGTAGGTAATGGCTTCACGGATTGCCGGACCTGTTGGTGTAATTCCACCAGTTGTAAGCTTCGGAAAAATACTAGACAAGGATTCTAGTCTAGGCGTCCAATCTAATACTCTTTCTACCTCGACCCTTTTCCCTGGAAATACGAAAACAGAAAATTGATTATCTCCCATTCTCGCATTTAAGCTAATTGATAGGTCAAGCAAGGCTTCTTTTACCGTTGGCAACTTATGCTTCATACTCGCACTTGTGTCCACTAGAACAAGCACCTCTAAATCAACAGTTTCACCAAGTTCATCCACAACCTCCATAACTTCTCCACGTTTTTCCGGAGGCAGGTCTTCCATTGATGTCCTAGCTCCAAGGATCTGCTGAAGCTCCTTGTTAACAACCCCCTGTAGAGTTTGAGTCATTGCTTGTTTTGTCACCATTTGTACAGTTTGTGACAGCTGTGCGGAATAGACGATTTGACTTACGCCTCCACCCGCCGTGGCGATTCCTTCAATTTCCTGCATACCTTGTTCATCAATCGTATCCTGCTCCACTACACCAATAACATTAATAGTTACTCCTTGCTCTCTAGCAAGGGCCGCCATTGCAATTGGATCTTCCCCTTGATTTGAGCAACCGTCCGTAATTAATAGAATTTGCTTCAATGTGCCTTTTTGCACGTTCCATCCCCTCCAACTCGTTAAAATTAGTATAAGGATGGACGAAATAATTGTTTTTTAAACCTCCTTCATAGACTCAGATTGCTTTCCTTTTCGTTTTCTGATAGCCATACGCAGGGATTGCCGCCCATTTTGGCGTATTATGTTTGATTTTTGTTACAACAACAGTCATGTCATCCTCAATTTGACCTGATCTTGTACGGATTACCTCCTCCATAATCAGATCCGCAACCTCCTGTGGATCTTTTGTTTTAATTTCATTTATCTTGCGTTTCATCCACATATCATAGTTTTCTACATGTTTTGGACCTTCAAAAATTCCATCACTCATCATGATTAAAAGGTCCCCTGCCTTCAATTGTTCATCAACAACCTCGACTTCAAAGTCCTCAATGATTCCCATCGGTAGATTACTTGCCTGTATTTTGCTAATTTTATCTCCTCTCTTTATATAGCTAGGTGTAGAACCTATTTTTAAGAACTTAGCACTTGCATCTTGTAAATCAATTACGGCTAAATCGAGTGTTGAAAAAATTTCATCTGTTGTTCGTAATGAGAGAATCGAATTAACGGATTTAATCGCCACCTTTTCTTCAATACCGGATTGAAGAATCTTCTTTAACAACTCCAAGGTTTCATTGCTTTCATAATGGGCTCGTTCACCATTTCCCATTCCATCACTAATAGCCACCGCATGCTTTCCAGCACCTAACTCAATTGTTGAATAGCTATCCCCCGATACTAATCCTCCGCCCTTAGCAGCATGAGCGACACCCGTATCAATGACATAAGCTTTTGCCGAACCAAGTGTCACGTGGCAGTACCCATTTGGATATGCCGAACATTCTTCATTCTTCACGAGAATTGTCTCTTCCAAAATATCGGATAGCATTGGTGCAATTAATTTTTCACACTCCCCACTTCCATCGCAATATGGAATGCTTAATTCAATATCAACGTTTCCCTGCTCCACACTGTAAATTTCCACATGCCCAATTTGGATCCCAAACGACTGCAGCGCGTCTAAGATTTGCTCTTCTAGAACATGATGATTTTCACCTTCCCTTTGAATTTCCTTTGCAAAGTCGCTCATAACCTGGGAGACACCCAGCAATTGATCGGCTACTAGTTTTCTGCTCTCCTTCACTTGTTTTTTTAGTTTCTGATTTGCCTGGTAATAGGTAAGCTCTTGTTCAATGGCATCGATTACTTTCTTCGAGCGTACACAATGCTTGTCCCAATCTCTCGTAAGCTTGTGATTGTACTGAAGCGAATTTGTGTCACATCCATGCATAATATCTTTCATATAATCATATGTTTTATTAAAGTTCTTGGACCAGCACGCTTCCTTTTTAAAACAAGATTGACAGGTCTTTTCCGTTACATTGCTTAAAAATAAGTCGAGTTCACGGTCTTTGTCCTCTTCATCAATGGGGTACCCATATTCGGAAAAACTATTGGACAACGCCTCAAACACAGTTGAAAACTGTGATACACGATTTGCTGTCACATCACGTATTTTTCGAAGATATTGCTGCTGTTCTGCATGATGTTCAGGTGTACCAGGTATGTTTTTTGCCACTTTGCTTATTAGGTTCTGTGGTGTTAGTAAAAATAATAGGATGGCCACTCCGGATTCATATAAAGTAGGAATAATTTGACTAGCTCCTTCACCGTAAAGGCCAATTAACAGTGTTCCAACAATGAGACCAAGTGCTACTCCTACCTTTTTGCCTTCTTTTAACAGGCCACCAAGTAAACCTGAAAAAGCAAGAAGACTCATTTGGTACAAGCTCGTTACATTCGCTAAACTTAAAATAAGTCCGGTTACAACCCCTACTGTAGACCCTATTGTTGCTCCAGCAACAAACGCAAACAGTAGGACGACATAACGTGAAAGAATATTAGATATAGACATCTCATAGACAAGCCATCCCATTGTTCCTGTTAACACGGAGGCAATAAGGATAATCAAACATATAACTTCTTCTGTTTTAAAAGATTGTTTCCTTCGTTTCTCTGTTAGAAGAGGGACACTTTGCAGGAAAATTAAGGTTAATATACAAGCTAAACCGGATCCGACACCGATCATGACGCCGTCATGGATGGTTATTGATCCTTGCATAACATAGAGGATGCTCACCTTCGCTATGGCTGAAGCGATTAGCACCAATATTGGTAGTATTTTAATTAAATCTATCTTAAACCTTTGTAGAACCTTATAGATTACAAGAAAAAAGGCAATTGATAGAAATGTAAAAACGGTGACATCTGCTGATAGGGTAAACGATCCAGCAATAACAGCTGCCATCGCAAGTCCTGCTTTTCCTTTTTTCATCATAAAGACGCTTGCGAAAAATGGTAGCGCAAAGGGGGTTAATTCATTCAGGATGAGGGCTCGTCCTAATAAAAACCCAACGACTACTAGTAAAAGCCCTTTTAGTAGAAATAGATTTTCAAGTTTGACTTGAAAACGCTGAAACCACTTTGACACGGTGTCCTGTGTTTTTTCAATATCTACCTCTGCAATCGGTCCGCTTAGATTCCTCTCTATTCTTTCCATTAATAAACACTCCCCGTTTTTAATCGTTGTCTGTTATTATACAGTTGGAGAAATTCGTATTTTGTCAAAACAACAGGAGCGAAAAGAAAAATCATTCGACTGCTTGTCTCGTTTTCCAACAAAATAAATGTCAGATGGCGAATTTTAGGAGTGTAATTTAGTAGGTTTGTTCCAAAAGTTCATAGATTTTATGTGTATATTGTGAGAATCTTTGTATTATTTTCCTTCAATACAAAAGATATTGACGAATGAATACACACAAGGTATTATATAACTTGTGCTTACTTACTAGAGTTTGAGACAGAGATTGTCGAACACTAATTAATATGGCGGTGTAGCTCAGCTTGTCCCTACTTCTTCGAGTCATCTTCTATGAGGACATGCGACGAAGAACGGAGTTAAGAGGAGCAGGCGAAGCCAGCACGATAAACTCAGTACAGTATTTGAAACTTAATTACTTTCCTAAACATGGCGGTGTAGCTCAGCTGGCTAGAGCGTACGGTTCATACCCGTGAGGTCGGGGGTTCGATCCCCTCCGCCGCTACCATAATTTTTTAGGCCCGTTGGTCAAGCGGTTAAGACACCGCCCTTTCACGGCGGTAACACGGGTTCGAATCCCGTACGGGTCATAGGAACAGTGCGAATATATTCGCACTGTTTTTTTGTGTCCATTTTCGTTTGGGTGGACACTTTAATCTGTAAATTTACCTCTTGGGTACCTTCCTCTTAAACAATTTTTTTATCGGACAAAATTGATGAGATATCGGACAAAACTTTACTTTTATCGGACCAAGACTATAAAATATCGGACAAAGCCCAATTTTGAACTTTCCATTTAAAAAAGCGCACACAAAAAAGCACCCAATTCGGGTGCTTTATCTATATATTTAAGCTACAGCAGCAGGTTATCCTCTTCTCGCTCCACGCCCACCGCGTTTCGATTCAGTGTTGCGCTTTAAGGAAGATAGACGATCTTCACTGTCCTTCAGAAAGCGACTCATTTTTTGTTCAAAGCTTTCAGTCCTGTTTTGATTACGTTGGTCGTTTCTGTTATTTCTTGGACCATTGTGTCGTGGACGTTGTGGTTGTTGTTGTTGTGGTTGTTCTTTTGCTTTTTTAATGGATAAACCAATTTTTCCATCTTTCTCAACATTAATAACCTTGACCTCTACTTGGTCGCCAACCTTTAAATGCTCATTGATATCTTTAACATAATTGTCAGCAACCTCGCTTATATGGACAAGACCAGTTGAGCCCTCTGGCAGCTCCACAAACGCTCCGAAATTCGTAATTCCTGTTACCTTCCCTTGAACCTTGCTGCCTACTTCGATTGACATAAAAAAAATGCTCCTCCTTAAATTTGAAAAAAAATCAATTTAACTATATTATACATAATTTAAAAATCAAGTGTCAATAAGACTAAGACCCATCTCCAACTTTAAAGATGATTTCTCCTTCCTTAGATAGAAAATAATCCCTGCGAATGATCTTTTCAATATATTCATCGCTATTGAGTTTTACAACTTCCTCTTCTAGAAGGACTTGCTTATCTTTTAGTGTAGTGAGCTGCTCTTGTAATTGTTCCTTTTGAGCTGCCTTTTCATTCATGGTCTTATGTTGTGATACAACCATCGATATGAGTCCATACGAAATGATTGCGACCAAGACAAAAAAGGCAATCAATCTTCTAATCAAGCCTTTTCGTTTCACCTGAAGGGCTTGTTCTTGCTCTTTATACTTTTCCATATAGGTTGATTGTAGCTGTGTTACATTTTTCTTTCGAACTGCACTCATTGTAGAGAATGCCTCCTATTGTTTCCTTATCTTCTTCCACCATTTTATCAGTATAGGTTTGATATTCTCTACCTTTTTCAAAAATCCTGCACATTTTCGAAAAATCTTTTCTACATTTTTCGTAACGGTAGATGGCAACAGCCTCCAGATCATGATTCCAATCCACTTTATTGGCGCAAAACAAATTTTAATAATCATCCAACAAATCTTGAGAAGGATTCTCCCAAATACCAGGAGAACATTTAATATCCCGAGTAAAATCACAATCAGGAGTTGATAGAGCATTTTTATAGGTCGAACGATGAGAAAATCACCCGTTCGAAGTAAAAATTCATAAAAACGTATGATGGCTTGTATGATATATTCGAGTGTTCTTACATAAAATGTTTTTAATAGGCTTTGGTATGCAGCAAATCCACATAGAATCGCGATAAACACATAAAATCGCAGTTCACCTTCATTTACCAACAAAAGCATATAAAAGAACAACAGGCCTTGTACAACCCAGAAAAGAATGTCATTGATAAAGACGAAGAAATACTTTCGCCTCGAGCGCTTTAGAAAGCGTTGATATGTGTCAAGAGAGGCTCCTAGCCATCCCCCCATGCAGATCATTGCAAGTAATGTGTAGAACTGGGTTGTCAGGGTCATCTAAATAACTTGCTAAAGAATCCTTTAGCTTTCTCCGTGGAATGGTCGTCCAAATAGCTAATATCATAGACTCTTCCTTTGATTGATACAATGCCTTTTTCCACATCTAGATTTTTCATTTGCAGGTTTTGGCCGCGAATGGCTAGGAAACCCATAACAGTTTCAAGTAAAAATTCTTCATTATCAAAGCTTTCTACCTGTTTTACACCTGTTATGTCAAGAAGCTTGCGACTTCTCATGATCACATCATGCTCTTGTACGGTTCCTTTATTAGACGGCGTTCCATCATAGTATTGGTTCATCTTTTATCCCCCACATTCATACTTAAGTAGTCAAAACAACTACTTGTTTAATAATAAAATGTATGAGTTTATGGTGGGATTTAGAACAAGCCTTGCGCAAGATTATCAAATGTTACGCTTCAACTTTTTCCTCTTTCACGACCGAGTAAAGCTTGGTTGCATCTTCTTTTTTGGTTGTTTCTTGAAGATCCTCAATTTTTACAGTTACAACTTTCTGGCCAAAACGAATGGTTAACTCATCCCCTATTTTCACATTGCTGCTTGCTTTTGCAGCTAAGCCGTTAATAAGAATTCTCCCTTGGTCTGCCACTTCTTTTGCCAATGTACGTCTCTTAATTAAGCGTGACACCTTTAAAAATTTATCTAAGCGCATATCTTTCACCTCTTTCTACAAACCCGTTTGTTTGGCTTTCTCCCAGATGGCATCAAGCTGTTCAAGGGTTTGCTCCTCAAACGTTATCCCTTGTTTTCTGAGTTCTTCTTCTATAAATTGAAAACGTCTTGCGAACTTTTGATTTGTCATCGCAAGTGCTTCTTCCGGGTCAAATTTATAAAATCTCGCGATATTGGCTAATGCAAAAAGGATGTCCCCAAACTCTTGAACGGCATCTCCTTTTTGTTTTACGTATATTGCTTCCTTGTATTCTTGTATCTCTTCAAAAACCTTCTCCCACATAGGTTCGACAGCATCCCAATCAAATCCTACTTTGGCAGCCTTTTTTTGATACTGAACAGCCTTCATTAAACCCGGTAAGCCCTTTGTAACGTCATCTAAAATGGACTTTTCTTCTGTTGTAATGCCTTTTTCTAATCGTTTGATTTGCTCCCAATTGGTGACAACTTCCTCTGCGGTATCTGCTGATACTTCTCCAAAAACATGTGGATGTCTTCGAATCATTTTTTCCGAAATTCCACGAATTACATCATCAATGGTAAACATTCCTTCATCCTCGCCAATTTGGGCATGTAGAAGAATTTGAAGAAGCACGTCCCCTAGCTCCTCTGCTAAATGATCATCATCTTTACTATCAATTGCATCAAGAACTTCGTATGCTTCCTCCAGCAAATACTTCTTTAACGAATCGTGGGTTTGTTTTTGATCCCATGGACAGCCACCTGGTCCTCTTAATGCAGCAATGATTCTTCTAAAGGTACGAAAATCATGGTAAAGCAGCTCATCCTCTTTCACTGGCGGGACATAGACACTCGTTAAATTGTTAACCTCTACTCCTCGATCTAGTTCATACAGAGGAACTTTCGTGATTTTTTCCTCATGACTACCGGCTGCGGTAACAATATATACTTCATAATCATCAGGCAATTGCTCCATTAGTGTTAATTTCACATTTGACGCAATGTACCCGTCATACACCTGACAGATAATGATATGCTGTGATAATTGTAGTTCATCTTTTTCAAAGGATAAGGCATCAACGAATTGAAATCCCTCTATTGGATCAATCTTTAACGATGCGAGTAATGGGTCAATAAAGCTCTGACCACCCTCAATTTGAACCTCAAGATTTTCGTCCTCAAGTAATAGCTGGGTTGTCATTTCTGCGACCATTGGATGTCCTGGTACAGCATAGACGATATCCTTTGTTGACGCCTCATTTTTCAAAATAGAAACAATTTCATCGTAAACCGCCTCAAATTGTTCATGCTTTTCATAAATGTCGTCAAAGGATTGATAAGTCATTCCTTCAGCTTCTAATTCCTTAATAACTGGATGCTCCTTCGTTCGAAGAAACAAATGCTCCGCTGCTAAAAGTTTGCGATAAATACCTAGTGGGAGCTGTGATAAATCACCCGCTCCTAAGCCTAATACTGTTATCATACGTTCTTACCCCCTTTAAGTAACCTAATTAGATAGGTTCCTTTTGATCTAATTGGGATTTCTGAGAGCTCTGCTTCTGAAAATACGCTCCCTCTCAGAATAAAGATTAGATAGATTACTCCTCCAATAAAAACAGAGGACAGTGCTTCAAAACTAGCAAATGTACGGGTTTCTGCTGCTACCGGAAAAAGGTGGTGCAAGCCCCGGGAATAACAAAATATTGTAAGTACCATAGCCATTGTCGCGAGAAGAACAGGGATAACAAATGTCCATTTGGTTAGCACCCCGGGTAACTTTCTTTTTACGATAAAAACATGGATGATTGCAATGATCCCAAACGCTACAAGGGTTGCAACAGCTGCTCCAATTGTTCCATATCGAGGTATAAGCAACAGATTGAACATCCATTTTAATAACATTCCGCTCAATACGACAATAGCGGGCAAAAAGGGATGACCCAAACCTTGCAAAACCGCTGTAATGGACTGGGACAAGGTCGTAAATAAAATGGAAAAGCCGATGATCATTAAGACATTTGTACCAAGATCATTTCGAAATAGCATAATATTCGTTGGCTCTAAAACACATGCTAGTCCTACTGCAGCCCCAATACCTACAACAACACTTAGACGAAATGTTAAATCAACCTTTTCGTGAATAAAGACCAAGTCGTTTCTAGCCTTTGCACTTGCAATTAGTGGGACAAGAGATAAAGCCAAGGAGGTAGCGACTACTGTTCCAAGCTGAAGCAAAGGCTGACCTCTGTCATAAATACCCTTTACCTGTTTTGCTGTTTCTTGTTCCATGCCACCTGAAACCAATAAAGAATACACAGTGAAGGAATCAACCAACTGAAATAGAATTAACAATAAGGCACTTATACAAATCGTCATCCCTTGGGTGAAAAGGATTTTGACAATCTCCATTGTTTTGATTGATGCTTTTTGAGGCAATCTTTTTTGGCCATTCTTCTTTTTCAGTAAATAAAACAATAGAACCGTAATGGCTGCAAGCCCACCAGTAATGGAACCAAATATCGCTCCCGCCCCCGCTTCATATGCTCCATAGCCATAATCCAGGAGAAGAAATGACATGAGCAATATGGTGATAACGCGAATCGTTTGTTCAGTTACTTGAGAAACGGCGGTTGGAATCATATTTTTATAACCTTGAAAATAGCCACGAAAGACTGAAATAAATGGCAAGAGTAAAAAGGAAAATGAGATCACCTTTATTAGTGTTGAAAGCTCTTTGTCACCCATCCAACCAGCAACGATTTCGGCTCCCCAGTATAAAAAGCAAAAAAGGATAGTCCCAATTCCTAGCAGGGTCATTAATGAGATATAGAGTATTTTCATGACGGAAGCTTCGTCATGTTGTTCCAATTTCTCCGCAAGAAGCTTTGAAATAATCACCGGAAATCCATATGTAGAGAAGACAAGGACCATTCCATAAATCGGATACGCCTGTTGATATATGTAAAAGCCGATATCCCCCGCTATATTTTGATAGGGAATACGGTATCCCGCACTTAGTACCTTGGTGATCAAACCGGCAAGGGTAAGGGCAAATGCACCCTCCCAAATTCGTTTTGATCGCCCTTCGGATTGGACGTCCATCGCCCATCTCCTTCCAATCAGATAATTTCCAGTGTATTATAACATACTTAAGGGCAATTCTTGTGCTAACAGAAGAAAAGGCAGCTATAATAGCTACCTTTTCCATCCATTGCGCTTTTCTTTATTACTGTTCCATTTGACGTGCTAGGAATCCAGCGGCCGTTTCGACTGCTTTTTGTTCTACTTCTCCTAGCGCCTTTTCTTTTGATAAAATTACAACTGCACCAATTGGATCTCCATTTGCAATGATCGGACCGATTGTATATGATGAGATTGTTTCATCTGCACCTTCTACGATGGATACTTGGCGTTCTTCTGTTTCTAAAATAGAGGATCTGTCCTCCATCGCTTTTTCGATTAGTTCACTTATGTTTTTATTTAAGTATTCTTTTTTCGATCCTCCTGCAACCGCAATATATGCATCACGGTCACAAATAAGTACTTGATGCCCTAGACTATCAAAAAGGGCCTCTGCATATTCCTTCGCAAAGTCACTTAGTTCACTAATCGGAGAATATTTCTTTAAAATGACCTCCCCATCACGGTCAACAAAGATCTCTAATGGATCTCCTTCTCTAATACGTAGGGTTCTGCGGATCTCTTTTGGGATAACTACTCGACCTAAATCATCAATTCGACGAACAATACCAGTTGCCTTCATTCTTATGATGCCTCACTTTCATCTGATGATTAAAGAATAGTGGTGATTGATAAGAAGTTCAAAAGTCCGGTGAAAATGACACTTCGAATTTCTTCGTTGGCTTGCTTCTCCGTTGCTCACGTATTAACAACATACGCTCCGCTACTCGAAGCTGCGCCGCCTCGAACTTCTTGGTCCTTTTCATCCTCCTTTGAACATGCACTTAATGTACATTTTGTCTGGATTTGAATAAATCACCATTTGTTGTTGAGTTTAGTATCTTACACCAACAAAGTTCTATTCACGATGATTGTGATTTTTCACTGTAGGAAAAAATAACCATACACAAGAACTATAGGTCACTCGTGCTTTGGTTCTATTCACCGAAGTTTTCCCTTTTATTATTACCAGTTAAAGACATGAAGCCAACATTAGACCGCATTTGCATTCTCTTTTTTCACGTTTTGCAACCCTTTAACCATATCATGGATAATACCTAACCATTCGTTCACATCTAGGCCCTTTGTTTGGATGACAATCTTTAACTTACTGCCTTCCATTCCAAGACCAACCATTCGTCCGAATGTGTTTCCTAATTTAAAGATTTTCGCACCATCGATGGTGCTACTAGCCTCTTCAGATAATAGAATAGTGATTTCCTGTTTAACCTGCTTAATGGAGATCACTTGCTCAGCTAATGCATAGACCTTAATTTTAGCAATCTTGAAGAGATCATCTACCTCTTGTGGATATTCACCAAAGCGGTCTATCATTTCCTCTTGAAGTTCCTCGACATCCTCCATTGAAGAAATGCCTCTAAATCGCTTATACATATCAATTTTTTGACGGCCATCTGAAATGTACGAGTCTGGAATATACGCATCTACTTCCACATCAATTTCCACATTGGTTTGTTTTACAGCCGGGGTATCGCCCATTCGCTCTTCAATAGCCTCTTTAAGCATTTGTGAGTAGAGATCAAACCCAACAGAATCAATAAATCCATGCTGCTGAGCTCCTAGTATATTTCCTGCCCCTCGAATCGATAGATCACGCATCGCAATTTTAAAACCTGAACCGAGCTCTGTAAATTCCTTAATAGCTTGGAGTCGTTTTTCGGCAACTTCGTTTAATACCTTATCCTTTCGATACGTAAAATACGCATAGGCAACCCGATTTGACCGCCCTACACGACCTCTAAGCTGATAAAGCTGTGACAGCCCCATTCTGTCTGCGTCCTGAACAATCAATGTATTCACATTCGGAATATCAACACCTGTTTCGATAATGGTTGTTGTTACAAGGACATCAAATTGACCATCCAGAAAGTTCAAAATGACTGATTCAAGTTCATTCTCACTCATTTTTCCATGAGCATAGGCAATCCTCGCATCAGGGACAAGCATCGAGATTTCTTCAGCTTTACGCTCAATATCCTCAACACGGTTATATAAAAAGTACACCTGACCATCTCTTGCCATTTCCCGTTCGATCGCTTCTCTGATGAGTTCACCGTTGTATTCAACCACATAAGTTTGCACAGGGAACCGATTTTCAGGTGGGGTTTCAATTACAGATAGGTCACGAACACCAAGCATGGACATATGAAGTGTCCGCGGGATTGGTGTAGCCGTTAAGGTAAGAACATCAATATTTGCTTTTAACTGTTTAATTTTTTCTTTATGGGTAACACCAAAACGTTGTTCCTCATCAATAATTAATAGTCCAAGGTCCTTATACGTAATATCCTTAGACAAGAGGCGATGTGTTCCGACGACTAGATCAATCGTTCCTGATTTTAGCCCCTTTAATACCTCTGTTTGCTGTTTCTTTGAACGGAAACGACTTAATTGGCCAATTGAAATTGGGAAGTCCTGAAATCTTTCACGAATCGTTTCGTAATGCTGTTGTGCCAAAATTGTGGTTGGAACTAGGAATGCAACCTGCTTTCCATCCATTATCGCTTTGAATGCAGCACGAATAGCAACCTCTGTCTTTCCATAGCCAACATCACCGCAAAGAAGACGATCCATTGGGCGCTCGCGTTCCATATCCTTTTTAATTTCATTAATCGACCTTAGTTGGTCCTCTGTTTCCTGGTATTGGAAGGAAGCCTCAAACTCTCTTTGCATTTCACCATCAGGAGAGAAGGCAAATCCTTTACTTGCTTCACGCTCTGCATATAGCTTAATTAAATCATCCGCAATATCCTGTACCGATGATTCGACCTTCTTCTTAACACGTTTCCAATCGGTACCACCTAATTTGTAAATCTTCGGATCTTTTCCTTCAGAAGCCACATACTTTTGTACCTGTTCAATTTGATCAACCGGTACATAAAGCTTGTCATTGCCTTGATATCGAATATGCAAGTAATCCTTATGGATACCATTGATTTCCAATGTCTCTATTCCTAAATACTTCCCAATCCCGTGGTTAATGTGAACAACATGGTCACCAACTTGTAATTCGGAATAGCTTTTAATACGCTCAGCATTTGAAAGCTTTTGCTTTCGTTTTGTCTTTTGCATTTTTTTCTTGAAAAGCTCTTCCTCTGTGATGACAGCAAGACGTTGCAACGGCAATTCAAAACCATCCTGAAGATCGCCAAGTATGATTTGTGCTTTTCCTAGCAATATATCCCCATCACTTTTACTAGTTAATGCATTGATTTCATAATCTGCTAGGACTTGTTCGAGTTTTTTCACCCGCTCCTCATTAGAACCTAGGAAAACAACAGAGTAATTCCCTTTCTTCCAACGTTCTAGCTCTGATTTTAGAACATGCATTTGTCCATGAAAATTTTGCATCTGTTTACAGGACATATTTAATATGTTCTGTGGGTTTGTATGTGGTACATGCCGTAGAAAAAGCGATAGATAAACCAAAGGATTGACTGATTGTTGAAGAAGCTTCGTGAATGAATGTGACAAAGTCAGATTGTGAATGATCTCACCTTGTGATAAAAGACTTGTCACCCATTCGGCCTCTTCTTTATCTAGACCATCTGCCATCTCCTGAATTCTACTAATTTCATCTAATATAACGATCCCGTCTTTAGGTAAATAGTTTAGTAAACTAGCAGGCTGGTCGTAGAAGAGAGAAAGGTATTTGAACATTTGCTGTATGATTTGCTCATTTTTTAACTGCTCAAGCTCGTAAGAAATATTTTCTATTAATAGCTCTTTTGCCTTTTCATCCTTAACCTTCTTTAAACTTTTGGCTAGACCTTCCTCTAACGCCTGTACGCCTTTTTGCAAATGCGTTGGCGTCAGTAAAATTTCAGTTGCCGGTCCCAGCACGACAGAATTAACTTTTCCTTGTGATCGTTGGTCCTCTAAAGAGAATGTACGAATGGAATCTACTTCTGTATCAAATAACTCAATCCGAACTGGGTTTTCCTCAGTTAACGGATAGATATCGAGAATTCCGCCTCGTACACTATATTCTCCTGGTGCAGAAACCATTGACACACGTTCATAGCCCATCGCAACGAGCTTTTCTAATGTATCTTCCACTTCAATATCATGACCGACCTTAAATGTCAGCTGACTTTCATTCCAAAGCGTTTTGGGTGGAAGTATCCTTTTTAAGCCGGCAATTGGAGCAACAATGACACCTTTAGATTGGTGGCTCCAATAGTTCAGAGCTTCAATCCGTTGCCCTTTCAGCTCTGGGCTTGCAATTCCTATTTCTGATGCAATTAATTCATTAACTGGATATAGGAAAACCTCGTCCTCTTCTAAAAGCCCATTTAAATCCTCATAAATTTTCTGAGCTTGGAACAGATTATGAGTGATAACTAAAATCGGTCGTTTAGTCTGTCTATACAATGCAGCCGTAAATACGGTACGAGCAGACCCAGATAAACCAGCGATTAATTGTTCACGTAAGCCTCCGTCTATTCCGTTGATAATTGATTTTAACTCGTCATTGTTTCCAACATATTGTTGTAGTCCCTTAAGCAACTCGGTTACCCCCTCTCTAAGTTCGTTTATCTTTCCTCATATCTCAATCGAACTTAGGAATCTCAAGTCTTTCTCTTACATAAATAGAAAAACGCTTTGGTGTGTAGGCCAAAGCTTTTCCTCATATTTTATTGAATAAATGATTCATATTGATGATAATCAGGATTACGTTGTAATGCTTCCTGACAATCCTCACATATTGTCTTTACATGGATGTCGCCATTTTCTTGGTATGATATCATCTCTTGTCGTTCCTGGTCTGTTAATTGATGAAACCCGAGACTTTCACTATGTAGGGACAAGTTATCGATGCTTCCAACCTTCACACCACAATGTCGACAATGGTAGTGTAGTGACATAAGAATCCTCCTTATGAGATTACGTTCCATAGTTTACACTTCCTAGTATAAACCGCGAAGAGATTCTTTATTCACATCTACTTACCTAATGATACTACACTACTTCGAATTAAATTCATTCATTACCTGTAAAAATGGTGTAGAGACCCATTTTTCTGCAGCCTCTGCCGATTTTATAATGGCATCCTTTATATCCTGTGTTTCTTCTGTCGAAAAACGTCCTAGAACATAATCTGCTATTTTCATGCCATTTATTGGACGGTTGATTCCAATTCGTATGCGCTTAAACTCTTGCGTGCCCAGATGGTTGATGATGGATTTCATCCCATTATGGCCACCGGCACTTCCCTTTTCACGTAGTCTGATTTTTCCTACTGGAAGATCTAGCTCATCATATACAACAAGTATATCATCTATTAGAATATCATAATAATCCATAAGTGGCCTGATACTTTCTCCCGATAAATTCATAAATGTGAGGGGCTTTAAAAGTAGAACCTTCTCCCCATTTACTATGCCTTGTCCAAACACCCCATTGAATTTTGCCTTATCTAAAGAGATATGTAATCTATCCGATAACTCATCAATAACCTTAAAGCCGACATTATGTCTTGTTTCCTCATACTGCCTACCTGGATTTCCTAACCCAACAATTAGCTTCATGATCCTTCCCCCATTTTATTTATGTAGTTATATGTGACAAAAGGACGTAACCGTATTGGCTACGTCCAATCCTTTAATCTCTTTAATTGCTTTACTTGGATTCGTTTGTTTCTCTGCCTTCTAGATTATCTGGTTGACCAGGCTCTTGTTCCTCACCTGTGCTAATCTCTTCTTCCTGTCTTGGAGCTAGTACAGATGCTACAACCTGCGAAAGGTCCTGATCAATCGTATACTTGCCCTTTGTATCGATATCCTCAAGCTTAATTACATCCCCAACCGCTAGCTGTGACACATCGACATCGATTGTTTGTGGAATGTCTGATGGTAGGGCAGAAATCGATACCTGATGGATCGACTGCTGAAGCACTCCACCATCTTTTACTCCAACTGCTTCCCCAACTAAATTGATATTCACGTCAACAGTTACCTCTGATGACATGTTTACAATTTGGAAATCGGCATGAATGATTTCACTCTTAATTGGATCTGTTTGAAGTTCATGAAGCATGACAGAATGCTTGTTATTGTCAATGGAAAGCTGGATAATCCCATTTCGGCCTGTAGCGCGAATAGTTTTTAAAAAGTCCACACTACTTATATAAATCGGTTGACTTTTGTTTGGGCCATTTAAAACGGCTGGGATGTTTCCTGCTTGTCTAATTTTCGTTAGTGTTGAGTGTTTATCTGTTTCTCGTACAGTCGCTTGTAATACTGCAGACATTGTTATACACCATCCTTGGAAGATTTAGTCATATTACTAAATTTCCCCTAAAGATGGTGAAGTAAACCTTCTTTTTCAAAGAAAAAACGGGTGTCTGCCCATTTAATTAATCAAATAGTGTACTAACAGATTGTTGCTCGTGAACACGGATGATTGCTTCACCAATTAACGGAGCAACTGAAAGTTCCTTAATTTTAGCAATCTTTTTCTCTTCAGGTAAACGAATTGTATTAGTGACAACCAATTCTTTGATTTTTGAATTTTGGATGCGTTCAATTGCTGGCCCTGATAGGACAGGATGTGTACAGCATGCATAAACTTCTGAAGCGCCGTTTTCGACTAATGCATTTGCAGCTAATGTAATGGTTCCTGCTGTATCTATAATATCATCAATTAAAATGGCAGTTTTCCCTTCAATATTTCCAACAATGTTCATAACTTCAGCCACATTTGGTCTTGGTCGACGTTTGTCAATAATCGCAATTGGAGCTTTAAGCCGATCAGCCATTTTACGAGCACGTGTAACCCCACCATGGTCAGGAGAAACTACGACAATGTCTTCAAGGTTTTTGCTTTTAAAATAATCGGATAGAATTGGTACACCCATTAAATGATCAATTAGGATATCAAAAAAGCCTTGAATCTGTGGAGCATGAAGGTCTAGTGTAATCACGCGATCTGCACCTGCTGTTTCTAACAGATTAGCGATTAGCTTAGCAGTAATTGGTTCACGTGCACGGGCTTTACGGTCCTGTCTGGCATATCCATAATAAGGCATGACAATATTAATTGTTTTTGCTGATGCACGTCTTAGTGCATCAATCATGATCAATACTTCCATGATATGCTCATTTACTGGTGCACTCGTAGATTGAATAACAAAAACATCACATCCACGAATACTTTCTTCAATATTAATTTGAACTTCTCCATCGCTAAATCGTGTAACAGAGCACTTTCCGAGCTCAACACCAATCGAATTAGCAATTTCCTCAGCCAAAGGTGCATTCGCATTCAATGAAAATACCTTTAAACTTGAGTCACGGTATTCTTTAGACATGATCTAACCCGACCTCCATTAGGAATTTTTCTTTTGATTTAAACGTTCCACATAATTCTCTTTATTGACTTGACGTGCTCTTGCAATGGAAAGAGCGTTGCTAGGCACTTCATTTGTTATTGTTGAGCCTGCTGCAACATATGCCCCTTTTCCGACCGTTACTGGAGCCACTAGATTTGAATTACAACCGATAAAGGCATTGTCCTCTATTTTCGTTAAGAATTTATTTTTCCCGTCGTAGTTTACGGTGATTGAGCCACATCCAATATTCACGTTTGTGCCGACCTCTGCATCGCCAATATAACTTAAATGAGATGCTTTACTTCCTTCACCGAAAACTGCCTTTTTCAATTCTACAAAGTTTCCTACCTTTACTTTGTCACTGATTTGTGATGCAGGACGAATATGAGCAAACGGCCCAATTGCTACATCATTTCCAATACTACTATCATGCGCAACTGAATGGCGGATTACTGTTCTTTCACCAATTTTGCAATTCTTAATTTCTGAATTTGGACCAATTTCACATTCCGTTCCAATTTCAACATCTCCGATAATGATCGTTCCAGGATGCAGGACAGTATCCGAACCGATTTTCGCATCTGATGAAATGTACGTATTGTCTGGATCAATGATTGTCACACCATTTACCATATGATATTTATTGATTCTTTGTTTCATTAGCTTTTCCGCCTGTGATAATGCGTAACGGTCATTTACTCCCAACGTTTCATCAAATGACGCTGTTTGGAAGGCTGAGACAATTTCACCTTTGTTTTTGAGAATTTCAATCACGTCGGGTAGATAGTACTCACCTTGCACATTATCATTCGATACGTTTGATAGTGCTTCAAACAACGCTTCGTTATCGAAACAATATGTGCCAGTATTGATTTCGGTAATTGTACGTTCTTCTTCTGTTGCATCTTTATGTTCAACAATGCGCTCAACATGTCCTTCTGCATTACGAACAATTCTACCATATCCTGTTGGCTCTGCCGCCACAGCTGTAAGAATTGTTGCTTTCGCTCCTGCCTCCTCATGCTGTTGAAGCAGGGCTTCCATTGTTTCCGCGGTGATAAGAGGAGTATCACCACAAACAACTAAAGTTACCCCCTTTTCATTTGCTAAATGAGTAGCTGCTTGCATAACGGCATGTGCAGTACCTAACTGTTCCTCTTGAAGGGCATATTCACTTTTATCTCCAATTTGTGCTTTTACTTTTTCCGCTCCGTGTCCAACGATTGTCACAAGCTTTTGCAAGGATAATGTTGAAATTTGGTCCACTACATGCTGAACCATCGCTTTTCCACATACAGGGTGTAGAACCTTGTAAAGCTTAGATTTCATACGTGTTCCTTGCCCTGCGGCCAAAATTACGCCATATCGTTTTGTCATGTTTAGGCCTCCATATCAAATTCGCTTCGGCGAATTTGTGCCCAAATTTTCTTAGGCCCACACGAGTTGGATCACAAGACGTTGCCACAGGAACTGGGGTTCTTAGTCTTGAACCTATACTCGAAATTTCGCCTTTAAAAAATCGCGGCATCCGCCAAAGCTTTGATTTTATTCAGTCGGGTTCAACCTCGATTGAATAAAGTTTAAACCTTTTTATCCATTTCGAATATATCTTAAAAATAGACCATTTTCAAGAAAACTAACGAAAGTACACCACTTTTTTGATTGGAAATTTTTAATATGGGGCTAGGAGAAAGAGTATGGGGATAGAAAAAGAGCCTATCAGGTATGTAGGCTCTTCGATGAATCTATATGTTTATTTTAAGATGCTCCTGCTTCTTCAAACTCAACCTCAACTTCACCTAAACGATGATACTCGGCTAGTACTGCGTCTTGGATTTTTCCACGCGTACTTGAGTTAATTGGATGAGCGATATCACGAAACTCTCCATCGGGAGTACGTTTGCTCGGCATAGCAACAAATAAACCATTGTTTCCGTCAATTACACGGATGTCATGAACTACAAATTCATGGTCTAACGTAATTGATGCAATCGCTCTCATTCTACCTTCAGTGTTAACGCGGCGTAATCTAACGTCTGTCACTTCCATTCTGTTCACCACCTTTTTTACTATATAAAAACTTAGTAGTTATTCATATTCAACGGAAAATCGTAATCTCCTGCTAAATATTAAATAATTTTTCAAAAAGATTCATACTTTTTTGTTAATGAACAGAATATTAGTGAAAAAAGCCTTATTTTACAAGTGCAATAACTTCGATTTCAACCAAAACATCTTTTGGAAGTCTTGCTACTTCAACTGTTGAACGAGCTGGTTTGTGTCCAGCAAAGAATTCCCCATATACTTCATTTAATTCCGCAAAATCATCCATGTTTTTTATAAAAACAGTAGCTTTAACGACTGTATCTAAGGATGCACCTGCTTCAGCCAAAATAGCTTGAAGATTTTTGAAAACCTGAGCTGTTTGTTCTTTAATGCCGCCGCTCACTAATTCCCCAGCCGGAGTTAGCGGAATTTGGCCTGAACTAAAAAACATATTGTTAACAATTATTCCTTGGGAATATGGCCCAATTGCTGCTGGAGCCTGGTTTGTTTGAACTTGTTTCATTCTTCTTCCCCCATCTCATCTTCAATCTCAACATGCTTTAGGTAAGATTCATAATTTCCCACTGCTACTTTTATCTGCTTTTCCTTTACATCAACATCTGTCAGCTTTACTAAGGATATGTATTCATCTACAAGTCTTTCTTCGACTCCCTCTGACTCAACGAGGACACCGATTCCCTTTACATTTGCATTGAACTCTTCAAGAATACTGACCATCCCTTTAACAGTACCGCCAGCCTTCATAAAGTCATCAATGATTAAAACATTAGAACCTTCCTTCAGGCTTCTCTTTGCTAACACCATTGTCTGAATCCGTTTGGTTGATCCTGAAACATAATTAATACTCACAGTGGAGCCTTCTGTCACTCGATTTCCATGTCTTACAATTACAACAGGTACATCAAGGTTAGAAGCAACTGCATATGCAAGAGGAATTCCCTTTGTCGCAACAGTCATGACAACATCAATCTCGTGATTGGAATAAATAGAAGCAAAGATTTTCCCGATCTTATTTACAATTCTCGGATCTCCAAGTATATCAGTTAAATATAAATAACCGCCTGGAAGTAGCCGATCAGGATTTGCAATTACCTCACAAAGCTCTTTGACAACCTCACTTGCTTCTTCTTCCCCGACCATTGGAATAAACTTCACACCACCAGCTGCTCCAGCTACTGTAATTAATGTACCAATTCCCTGTTGCTCAAATGTTTGCTTAATAATCGCTAAGTCTTCACTAATGGAGGATTTAGCCGAATCATATTTGTCAGCAAAATAGGAAAGAGATACAAGGTGCTGTGGGTGTAAAAGCAAGTGATTTGTCATATCAACAAGTCTACTACTCCGTCTAAATTTCATGTCTTGCCTCCAAAAACCGAATATTTTATTGTTAATATAACATTAATGTACGTTATAAATCAAATACACCAAGGCACTTTTGATGAATATTTGTTTAATCTTCGTTTCCAATTAAAAAGTAGATTACTTCTTCTAAATAAAGCTACATTTTATTGCGTTCTCCGAGCAGCCGTACTGCATAAACTTGGTCACAAAAGCCACGTAATCCGTTATAAATCCGATGCATTCTTGACTCTCTTTGCACAAGGCCAAAAACGGTTGGACCACTACCGCTCATTAAAACAGCATCTGCACCAAATCGTTTCATTTGTTCTTTAATATGAGCCACTTCTGGATGAAGTTTTAAAGTTACGTCCTCTAAAACATTACCGACTCGACTGCAAATACCATCAAAGTCCTTCGTTTCGATTGCTCGAATCATCCCATCCACATCTGGATGGTTAATTTGATCAATCGAAAGATTTCGATACACTTCTGCTGTCGAAACGCCAATCGTTGGCTTTGCTAGAATAATCCAGCAATGTGGAGGTGCGGGTAATTCTGAAATAATTTCTCCCCTACCTGTTGCTAGGGCCGTCCCTCCATATACACAAAAAGATACATCTGAGCCAATTTCCGCACCAATTGATGCCAGTTCATCCAAACTTAGTCCTAGGCCCCAAAATTTGTTCAATCCTCTTAACGTCGCGGCTGCATCGCTGCTTCCGCCTGCTAATCCTGCTGCAACTGGGATTGATTTAGTAATCGAAATGACTACGCCTTTTTTCACACCGAATCGTTTCTTTAATAAGTTTGCCGCCTGATAGGCCAAATTGCGGCTATCATCTGGTACAAAACGATTATGTGATATGACCTTTATTTCATCTCCCTCATAATCGGATAATTCAAGCCTGTCCGATAGATCAATGGTTGTCATAATCATCCGCACCTCATGATAACCATCCTGGCGTTTATGTAGTACATCAAGCGCCAAATTGATCTTTGCTGGGGCCTTAACTAATAATTTCATGAAAACACCTGCTTTAAACGTAAATTCAATATTGCCATTGTACCACAAAGTAAACGTCGTAAAACAGTGACGTCTTAATGTCTGCACTGTTTTTTATGTAATTTATAAAGTAAGACCTTTTACCTATAAAAAGAAAGCCGAAGCAAATTTGCTCCGGCGCCGTAGTTAAAATAATTGTTTTTAATGGTTTTGTCCTTTATTGGCAAGCTGTTGTTGTCCAATTTCAATTGCACGTTTCACCATATTTCCAGCATCACGTGAACGAATTGCACCCCAACCTTCTTTTTTTACGGTATCGTAAAAACCGAGTTCTTTTGCTAATTCTTCTTTAAAAGCTTCTGACATGATACCACGACGTCTTCCCAATAACTACAACCCCTTTCTCATCTACGACATACTTAGTATTTGAAGATGATGGGTTAGTTATAGTATCAAATTTTGGGCCCACAGGACTTTGGGTCACAAAGACGTTGATAGAGGACGTGGCGTTCTTAGTCTTTAAACGTATACTTTAAAAATTTCCTTTTAAAATGGATGTCTTTACCAGAGACTTAACTGTATTAAGTGTTAACACTATACATAAAAAATATACTTTTTTACTATAAACAACAAACAACGCGGTACTTTATGAAAAAGTACCGCTTTGTTTGAAAAAAATAAAAAAGCAGCAAACAAAAATGTCTACTGCCCACTTATCGCTACGTTCCCGGATGTCTCATCAAAGAATGTTAATTGAACGGTTTCTGTAAGGATATCAGCATAGCTGTATGAAACTCGCTCAAAGGAATTCTCATCCTGGTCTAGTTCAATTACAAATACAGAGGGGTACGTTTCAGCGAGCACTCCTGAGCGCTCTATTGTTTTTCTACGACCACCATTTGCCTTTAATGTAAGTCGCTTACCTAAATTTGTATCTAGAGACCTTTTAATATCAAGCAAAGTTTTTGCCATTTCACTCCACCTCACTATGTATTAGTATACCAAAAAAAACGCCGAACGTCAAACAAAACTAAAATTATAACAATGATACAAAATACTTGTCAATAAGTATTTTCCAACAAATTTCTCAGCACACAACCCCTAGTATGTTCAAAAGTGCAGTCAATATGTATAAAAACACGGATTTATTTTCATCGACAAAATTTTCACTTAATCCCATATGTAATAAAATACCAAAGGGATCTCAAGCGTTACGCTGTTAGAGATCCCCAATTCCCTCTTCATCAACCAATTTTTGATAGGGCATACCCGTTCGTAAAACACCCTTTGTTTCTATTCCACCAAGACCTTTTTCACCTGTTAATGTATTGCGCAAAACATCCCACACATTGATTCTTTCATCAAATGGAGTAAAACAAATTTTTGCAACGATATAAACAGGGTCTAGGGCATGTATATTGACTCTAGACGGTGAACTTGCATAATTTGCCCCTGCACGTATCAAAGACTCAAAATGAGACTGACAGGCGCCTGCAAAGATGACAAGCTGATCTAAATGCGGAACTCTTTTTCTAGCTTGTCGAACTGTTTGAGCGAAATGACGGGAATGTCGATACGCTTTTAATTCCGTGACCTTTCCCTTTGATTTAGAATATGCATCATGACCAGTTATCACAAGTATATCAGGCCTGTATTTTTCAAGTAATTCATCTATTCTTTCGGGCATTTCCTTTTCATGACAGTGATACCCATAGACAGGAACCCCAATTTTTTCATATAACATCATGCATTTTTTTAAATAGTTGGGGTCACCATCAATGTGCAAAACTCTTCCTGGGATTTGAAAAAAATCGGCATTATTTGAATAGCCCCCTGTCGCATAGTATTCATTTTTTTGTCTAACCAATTGATAATCTTGTCGAAACAGTCGATAGGAATGATCCACCTTTTCCCGATCGGTTCGCTGCCTTTTCAGCCTTTCATCCTCGTCAATTAAGACTAAGTCATCATACGGAGCATCTGCAATCAACCTTACATCCTCACCATATAAATAAACAGTTTGGTCATGTGTTATCTCAGTTACTTTGAACAATAAATCAAACTGATATGATTTACGTGCAACAATATCGCCAACTTTTATATCCATCCTCACCCACTCCAACTTCTGAGGTTATTTCCGTTTAAAAGGAGGTCAAAAAGGAGGATGAAAAGGACCACGTCGACAAAAACGCCACGTCCTGTGGCATTGTCGACACTAGCACATCCTGTGCGTCGAAAATTCGAGGCGGCGCAGCTTTGAGCACCGGAACGTATGTCATTAATACGTGAGGAGCGGAAAAGCAAGCCAACGAAGAATTTCGATGTGTCATTTTCACCGGACTTTTTGAACATCCGCTATTGAGATGCCTTCTTGTTAGCCTATGCAGTATACCTCCTAGTGGTGAGGAGTAAAAAAGGGTGCAAAAAAAGACCTACTATGCAGTAGGCCCATCATTCAAAACTTTATGTAATGCATCACTTAAACGCCCAAACTCTTCAATGGATAATGTTTCACCACGGCGTCGCGGATCAATATTTGAAGCGGCTAAACAGCCTTCAATTGCCTCCTTAAACACCTTCCCATTTGGCATATTCGAGGTTAAGTTATTTAAGATTGTCTTTCTCCTTTGTCCAAAAGATGCTCGAACAACGTCAAAAAAGAAGGATTCACTTTCAACTTTAATAGCGGGTTCCTTTCTCTTTAACAAACGAATCACTGCTGAATCCACATTTGGTTGCGGAACAAATACGGTTTTTGGAACCGTCATGACGGTTTCAGCGGTTGTATAGTATTGGATGGCAATTGACAAGGAGCCGTAATCTTTTGTACCGGGAGCGGCTGAAATCCGGTCAGCCACTTCCTTTTGAAGCATGACAACAATGCCCCTTAATGGGAGGTTTTCTGTTAGCAACTTCATAATAATTGGTGTTGTTACATAATACGGTAAATTAGCGACTACCATGATATCATTGATTCCCTGCATTTTATTATGAATGACAGACTGGACATCTGCCTTTAAAACATCCTCATGGATAATCTCGACATTTGGATATGGTGATAAGGTGTCCGCTAAAATCGGCAATAATCGGCCATCAATTTCAAATGCAACAACCTTTTTTGCACGCTTAGCAAGCTGCTCGGTTAATGCGCCAATTCCAGGTCCAATTTCAATCGCAGCCGTTTCTTCCGTAATTTCTGCATGATCAACGATACGATGTAAAATATTCGTATCAATTAAAAAGTTCTGTCCTAAACTTTTCTTAAACGAAAAACCATGCTTTTCCAAAATAGCTCTGGTTCTTATAGGTGTGGCTATATCTTTAATCACGTTGCCTTTCCCCCTGTAGCACTTTTTCAACGGCCTCGTCAAATGCCTCTTTTGTAATCTGAAACATCTGTAGACGCTTATAAAGCTGTTTTCCGTTAGTATAACCAATTTTCAAAAGAACGCCTAGTTTTTCCCTTCGTTCCTTTGCCATACTGCCACCAACCAATCCAGCGTCCACTAGAGCGTCAAATTCAATTTCCGAGTGAAAGTCCTCTTGTTCCTGTTTAACGTCTGCTAAGGCCTTTCTAATCGCCTCTGGAGTGGCATGCTCCACACCTACCTTTTTACCTGACTTTGCTAGAGCCTCATTTTTAGGTAAAAAAGCATGTTTACATCCCGGAACCGCTTTTGCAACGATTTTACGAATTCGTTCACCAGGGTAGTCTGGGTCTGTAAAAACTATAACGCCTCTAACCTCGTGAGCATGTTTGATTCGTTCTAATACTTCTTTATTAACGGCTGAGCCATTTGTTTCTATTGTGTCAGCATCGACTGCTCGTTGAATCGCGACGGTGTCATCTTTTCCTTCCACAACAATTATTTCTTTTATTTTCATATTTTTTGAAACCTTTCTCGTTTGAATTCGTCTAACAATATAGATACAAATATTACATTATTATAACAAAAAAGACATAAATAAAAACAGAAATGCTGAAGCGCCTTTGAAGCGGAACATCGACTAACTACTGCCACGTCCTGTGGCAAACGTCGATGTCAGCACTTCCTGTGCAAGTCCGACAAGCATAAGAAAAGCCGGCGAGAAGGATGCTGTTTATCCTTCTTGACGGATTGGCTTAAGACCTCTAGCTGCTCAAAGCATAGCTTTTCGCAAGATACTCCTAGAAGATTATTCAGGATGAAAACTGGCTAGGCGCTGAAGCTAGACATAAAAAAAACAGAGGAATACCTCCTCTGTTACGTGCAAGTTAATTTAAGATTTGAATTTTCACCTTTCGTTGCCCCCAACGGAAGGCTTGAGATTTCTCTGAGAAAAAGACATCAATTTTATAACCTTTAATATCTGTGCCCTTATCGGCTGCTATCGCATAGCCATACCCTTCCACATACACTTTTGTACCTAGTGGAATGATGCTTGGATCAACTGCAATTACTTTTACATTTGGATTAGCACGAAGGTTAATTCCAGTCGCAGTTGTTCCTGAACACCCGCTGCAGTACGCAGTATAAGCTGTAGAGGATACATAGAATTCCTTTGATGCATTAGCTGTACCACGGGAAACCTGTTGCACAATTTCACGCGTACCAACTGCAACAACCTTATCCTTACTATCCGCTAAGGTTTCTGTTTTGATAAGATCTCTTGAAACTTCTTTTCCATTCTCAAGAACGACTTCATAGTGCTTTGCAACCTTACCCTCTTGGCCTGAGGTTACAACCTTTTCTTTGCCTTTTTCAATGCTGTTGTCTTTTTTACGAACAACCGCAAAGGCAACTGACTCTTCCACTACATCGGTGACTTTTTCTACTCGTACAACATTAATGACACTATTTGCTGTAATCTGTTCTTCCATTCCTGGCTCTACTCGATCCAATTCATTTAGTGCAACATTTTGACCTTTTAAAAAGTCAGCGACAGTAGTCGAAGTGGACCATACTTGCTTTTCCGTACCGCCGTCATTAAGTGTAAGTTGAAACGCCTTTTCAACCTCTACTTTTATATTTTTTGTTAGCTTTGTATCTAAACTTGGATTGACTTTATCATGCTCTGTAATTTCTACCTTCTCATCTTTGAAAAGATCTCCCACGGTTTTAACTGTTGTCCAGACCTTTTGCGGTTGGTTATCAACTACAAGTTCAACCGGAATGGCCTCTTGCCACGTCACCTTCAAATTGTCCTTGATTGCCGTATCCATAGATGGTGAAAGCTCGTCATGTTTTGAGACATCAATCTCTAAATCCTGTAGAACTTCAGCAACCGTGTTTGCGTGCGTCCTTATAACTTGCTCATTTCCATTTAGTGATAGTGTAACTGTATCCTTAGTGGTTTCATACGCAGCATAACCTGTACCGGCACCTGCTAAAACTATAAAACTACTTATCGCGACTATTAATCTCTTTTTGTGCTTCGACTCGGAAAACAGTTTTTTCATGTTTGTAAGCAAACGAAAAACGCCTCCTTCTCTCAGTGGATTATATAAAGGATATATTAATCTGTCAACCCCACCCCTTCTTACGTCACCGTTGTAGAATATTATGCAAGAAGAATATTTAAAAAGGAAGAATTAGTTGTCGACAAAGATATATATGAGACGAAGGAAGCATGTAGAACTTTTTCTAATTCACTTAGCGTTGGACAAGCTACCCTATTTTTTGACAAAATTTGCTATCATTTTATGCCGAAAAACCGCTTCGCATTGTCGGATGTTTTTTGTGCTATTTCCTCGAATGAAACCCCTTTTAGCTCTGCAATTTGCTCTGCTACATATTTCACATAGCTTGGTTCATTCCGTTTTCCCCGAAAAGGATGTGGGGTTAAGTATGGGCAATCTGTTTCAATTAAGAGACGATCTAGAGGAATTTCTGCTGCCACTTCTTTTGGTTTTTTTGCGTTTTTGAATGTAACAGGACCGCCAAATGATATGTAGAAATTCATATCGATACATTGTTTAGCCACTTCGATACTTCCTGTAAAGCAGTGCATAATTCCGCCTACTTCACTTGCATTCTCTTCTTGTAGAATCTCAATAATATCAGCGGTAGCTTCTCGATTATGAATGATAATCGGCAATTTTACTTTCTTTGCTAATGCGATTTGCTTTCTGAAGACTTCCTTTTGAATATCCTTTGGAGACTTGTCCCAATGGTAATCAAGACCCATTTCTCCTAATGCTACAACCTTTGGATGGGCACTAAGCTCTTCGATCCACTTGAGGTCTTCATCCGTCATATCGATCGCATCAACTGGATGCCAACCGACAGTCGCATAGATAAACTCGTATTGATCGGCTAATTCTATGGCTCTCGTTATAGTTTCACGGTCAAAGCCGACGACAACAATTTTTTCTACGCCTACAGTTAGTGCTCTATCGATTACTTCATCTAAATCGTCTTGATACTGTATCGCATTTAAATGGGCATGTGTATCAATTAACATCTTAAGACTCCTTTATTCGCGTAATTCTTGTATGTAAAAAGGACAGATGACTCTGTCCTTTTTGACTATTTTACTTTGGCTCCGTTTGGCAGGCTTTGGTCAATCGTTGCGACCGATAGCTTTCCGTCAACAGATCCTGCTAATATCATACCCTGTGATAGCTCACCACGAAGTTTAACAGGTTTAAGATTCGTTACACAAATTACCTTTTTACCTACTAATTCTTCTGGCTTGTAATACTGGGCAATACCTGATACAACCTGGCGCTTTTCAAAGCCTAAGTCTAGCTGAAGCTTTAACAGCTTATCAGCCTTTTTCACTGGTTCGACCTGGAGTACCTCAGCAACACGCAGCTCAACCTTCATGAAATCATCGATTGTGATTTCGTCCGCTTGTTCCACTTCCTGTACTGGTTCTTCCTTTTTCGTACCGCCCTGCATTTTTTCCTTAATATATTCAACTTCCTCGTCAATTTCTAAACGTGGAAAAATTGGGTCGCCCTTTGCTACCTTAATACCTTCTTGTTTCATTCCAAATTCAGTTAGGCTTTCCCATGTTTTCAATGCATCATCTTTAATACCAAGCTGATCAAAAATAGCTCCTGGTGTTTTGATTAAAAATGGTTCAAGCATAATCGCTGTAAAACGAAGAGATTCTGCTAAATGACTCATGATAGAACCTAATTCATCTTTTTTCGCTTCATCTTTTGCAACTACCCAAGGCTGTGTTTCATCAATATACTTATTTGTACGACTTACAAACTGCCATAGGGCTGTAAGTGCAACAGAAAACTCCATTTTTTCCATGGCCTCTTCATATTTTGCAACAGTTTCCACTGCGAAATTTGATAACTGTGTATCATATTCTGATTGATTACCACTATATGCTGGAATCGTACCATCAAAATATCGGCCAATCATCGCAACAGTTCGATTTAATAAGTTTCCTAAGTCATTTGCTAAATCAAAATTGATTCTTTCAACGAATCCTTCAGGAGTAAACACACCGTCAGCACCAAAAGGAACCTCACGTAATAAGTAATAACGTAGAGAATCGAGCCCGTAGCGGTCAATTAATGTGACTGGATCCACGACATTTCCCTTTGATTTTGACATTTTTCCATCCTTCATTAACAACCAGCCATGGGCAAATACCTTTTTCGGTAAAGGTAAATCTAATGCCATCAGCATAATAGGCCAATAGATCGTATGGAAACGAACAATTTCCTTCCCTACTAAATGAACATCAGCTGGCCAATATTTTTGGTATTTCGTATCATCTTCTGTACCATACCCTAGAGCCGTAATATAGTTTGATAGTGCATCAATCCAAACATAAATAACATGCTTTGGATCACCAGGTACTTTAACTCCCCAATCAAAGGTTGTTCTTGATACAGCTAGATCCTCAAGTCCGGGCTTAATGAAGTTATTAATCATTTCATTTTTGCGGGATTCAGGCTGGATGAATTCTGGGTTTTCTTCATAATACGTTAACAAGCGATCTACATATTTACTCATTTTAAAGAAATAAGATTCTTCCTTCACCTTTTCAACTGGACGACCACAGTCTGGGCAATTTCCATCGACTAATTGTCTTTCCGTAAAGAAGGATTCACAAGGTGTACAGTACCAGCCCTCATATTGATCAAGGTAGATATCTCCTTGTTTGACAAGTTGATCAAAAATCTTTTCCACAACTTTTTTATGACGGTCCTCTGTTGTACGGATAAAATCATCGTAAGAGATCTCTAGTTTCTTCCAAAGTTCTTGGATTCCCGATACAATCTCGTCTACATATGCTTGAGGGGTTACACCCTTCTCCGCAGCAGAACGTTGTATTTTTTGACCATGTTCATCAGTTCCTGTTAAGAACATTACATCATATCCACGTAGTCTTTTATATCGAGCCATAGCATCCGCAGCTACAGTTGTATAAGCGTGTCCTATATGTAATTTCCCACTTGGATAATAAATGGGTGTGGTTAAATAAAATGTTTTTTTCTCTTGAGCCATCAGTAAACCTCCTCTAAAATACGCTCGAATAAGTAAGACATTCCTATTCATCTATTCCTATTATATCTTCAAAATATACCTAAAGCACAAGGGGAATGTCAATTTATAGAGATTTATATGTATATGTCATTAAAAATAAAGGGGTACTATTCGACAAAGTATAAATTTACATCCTCTTTTTCGACAAATTTCAACAAAACGCTATTTTTTTGTCGAATTTGATTTGAGTTTTTCCCTCTATTATGATACAGACTTTTTTCCATTAATAGTTGATTCATAATGTCAAATGTCTTATAAAACCCTTCTGTTATAAGACACCGCGTACCATTTTTATACATATTTTAAAAGAATTGTAGTTAAAAATGATTGACGTTAAATGGAAATCTTGATATTATTATCTAGAAATCAATTTGTCGAAAATTGACGATAGAGAGATAAATAAAAAACAAATATTGAGAGGAGAAAAAACATATGAAATCTACAGGTATTGTTCGTAAAGTTGATGAATTAGGACGTGTTGTTATTCCTATCGAGCTTCGTCGTACATTAGACATCGCTGAAAAAGATGCTCTTGAAATTTATGTAGACGATGACAAAATCATTTTAAAGAAATATAAGCCAAATATGACTTGCCAAATTACTGGTGAAATTTCTGATGATAATTTCACTCTTGCTAATGGTAAGATCGTTCTTAGCCGTGAAGGTGCTGAGCAAATCCTTAGAGAACTTCAAGATAATCTTGCAGTTGTAAAATAATAGATCATACACAAAAAGCTTCTCGACCTGAGAAGCTTTTTTCTTTTTTACAAACCGTGATATTCTTGATAAATGACTCTCTTTTGCTGATTTCGGTCTTTTGCAACTTGTTTAATGGCTTCTTTGGTTGCCATGGAATCAGTCTCGACATAATGATTGACATGTTGTTCGATTGATAAGTCTTCCCACCATACCTCTGTAAAATCTTCCTTGCTTAGAGTAGTCCCCTCTACAACTAGACAGAACTCGCCGCGAATTGTATCCTCCTCTGTCCATGCAAGGATTTCATCCAAGTCTCCACGAATAAACTCTTCAAATTTCTTCGTTAATTCTCTGGAAACTGAGATTTTACGATTTCCTAAAACCTCTCGCATAATCTTTAATGTTTCTTTCAAGCGATGTGGTGCTTCATAAAAAAGCATCGTTGCTTGAATATGAACTAAACCTTCCAATTGCTTTCGTTTCTCTTTCTTATTTCGGTCTAGAAACCCATAGAAATAAAAAGGTTGTGCACTTAGTCCAGATGCAATTAAAGAGGTTAATGCCGCATTTGCACCAGGCAGTGGAACGACATACATTTTTTCTTGAACGGCTTCAACCACTAATTCATAGCCTGGGTCGGAAATCGTCGGCATGCCTGCATCACTGACGAGAGCCACATTTTTTCCTTCTCGTAGCAATGTTAGAATTTTATCCCCGCTCACCTTTTTATTATGTTCATGATAACTAATTACCGGTGTTTCAATCTCAAAATAATTGCAAAGCTTTTTAGTTTGCCTTGTATCTTCCGCTGCAATAAAAGCAGATTCCTTCATGATCTTAATTGCCCGGAAAGTCATATCCTCCAAATTCCCAATTGGAGTTGGAACGAGATATAAGGTCCCATATTCATAATTTGGTTGAAAGCTTTTTTGCTGCCACATATCGCTCCTCACTTTCCATTGCTAGCAACCGTTCCTTTTCAGGTCGCTTCAATCGTTTAAATCTATATTCTGCACGCATCGCTTCTTCTTTCGTTTCAAACTCAGCAGCAAATAATAATGTGATCGGGCCTCTTCCTCTTGTATATTTGGCTCCTTTTCCTTCATTATGCTTTTTCATCCTTTGCTCAACATCGGTTGTATAACCGGCATAATAAGTTCCATCCTTGCATTCCAGGACATAAAAATAATGCTTATTCGTCTCCATAGAGAATTTTCCTTATCTCTTTTGTATACTCATTATGTTCATCATATACATATAGGGGAGGTAAAATTTTCAAGTCTGCATTCCCCTGTTTAATTCCTTCAACTAAAATAGTGTTTGCCTCTTTGCCTAGTCTCGGATGCACAAATTGCAGACGCTTTGGCTCAATCCGGTATTGTCTCATCAAGGTTAGAATGTCCATTAGCCGCCCAGGACGGTGAACAAATGCAACCTTTCCCCCTTGCTTCACCAATTGGCTGCTAACGCGGACAACATCCTCTAAAGTACAATATATTTCATGTCGAGCAATTGCAAGATGTTCATTTTTATTAATTTCATCTGCTTTTGGAGTTGGAAAATACGGTGGATTACATGTGACAACATCATATTTTCCTCGTCCCAGCTTTTCAGGCATGTCCTTAATATCCCCATGAATGATTGAAAGTTGATTTGAAAGTTCATTATACTCAATGCTGCGTTTTGCCATATCGTATATACGTTCTTGAATTTCAACCCCTGTAATCTCCGCCTTTGATCTCCTGCTTAATAATAAGGGAATAACCCCATTGCCTGTACATAAATCAATGATTTTTCCTTTTTGGATGGGTACATACACAAATCTTGCTAAAAGCACAGTATCCAATGAAAAAGCAAAGACAGAAGGGCTTTGGATGATTCTTAAATTCTCTGCTAACAAATGATCTAATCGTTCACCATCACGTAATTCAACCATTGCATTCTGTTTCCTTCCCTACGGTTATCTATGTATCATGTATCATTATAAGTCTTTTTGTTGGAAATGAAAAAGCCCTCTCCAGTTGGAAAGGACCTATTTCTTATTTAAAAAGGAGAGACAAAATAAGCAATCGCCATCAGAACGGACACTTCCATAATGAACATTACAAATATGAAATCCCTCCTGATAAAGTCTCGCTAAATTATCATATCCTTCACCGATATCAACTAGCCTTGCTTCTTGTAAAGCTTTATCATTTTTTTCTTCTTTTTTCTTTGAAATGGATTGATCAAGTCGACGACGTAAAAGGTCATTCTCCATTTTCAGATTGTGATTCTCTTCAAGTAATTGCCCAAGATGTTCTTTCAATTCTCCTAGTTGAGTATACAGATTTCCTATTTGAGTCTCCATACTACTAACAGATTCAAAAATATCTTTTTTGTCCACGCATTCCACCTCGTCATTCTGTGGCTTGAATCGAAATCGCTCCTTCTTTCAGTAGTTCCTCCCATGTATATTCCACAACTCGTTCACGGCCAATTAATTCTAATTGAAGCACTCGTTCTAAAATATTGAGTCCAACAACTTTGCCAGGCCCACTTGTTGTTTCAATCATATCACCGAGGTCTGGAAGCTGTTCCTTTGCACTTTCATACTCATCATTTTCATATTTTAAACAGCACATTAAGCGACCACATAAACCTGATATTTTAGTAGGGTTTAATGAAAGGTTTTGATCTTTTGCCATCTTAATTGAAACTGGCTCAAAATCACCTAAGAAGGTTGAGCAACAAAGCATTCTCCCACATGGACCAATTCCGCCAAGCATCTTGGCTTCATCACGTACCCCAATTTGTCTTAATTCAATTCTCGTACGGAAGATCGCCGCTAAATCCTTCACTAATTCACGGAAATCCACACGTCCATCTGCTGTAAAATAGAAGATTACTTTATTTCTATCAAACGTATATTCTACATCAACAAGCTTCATATCAAGGCTGTGTACCACCACTTTTTCTTGGCAGACATCATATGCCTCTTTAGCCGCTGCTTTATTTTCTTCTACAATTAATTTATCTTTCGAATCCGCAATGCGGATGACCTTCTTCAATGGAAGTACGATGTCATTTTCATCGACTTGCTTTTTATTTATAACAACCTTGCCAAATTCAATTCCTCTAACTGTTTCGACAATGACATATTCGCCATCAGGAATTGTAAAGCCATTTGGGTCAAAGTAATAGATTTTACCCGCTTTTTTAAAGCGTACACCAACTACATCATACAAGCTTAAATCCCTCCTTGTAACTTTATTACCAATTGCTCCATTAATAAATGTGGGTTCATGTTGGTGTATAGACGACGTTTCGCCTCTAATACCGCTGCTATTTGATCACTCACACGTCTTGTTGACGTGGTAAGTGCATGTTGTTTAAAGCTCGTAATCTGGTCATGAAAAATAAGCTTTTCTTCATCATTAAGCTGTATATATAATAAATCTTTATAAATAAGCAATAATATATCTAAACCAAAGCTAAGCTGCTCTTTCTCTTTAAAATGAGGCAACCATTGATCCTGCAAAAAAAAGAAAGCATGAGTTGGCCTTGTATGGATTACTTCATATAATTGTAACACTATTGAACGGGACTGTCCAAACCAAGCATCCTCACTTAATTCACGAGCTTCCTCTAAATTATTGGTTGTATGAGCCACTAGCGAAGCCATAGTAGGAGCTATTCCTTCATCAATCAGACGCTCTGAAATGACCTTTGGAGCAAGTGGCTTAAACGACAAAACCTGGCATCGAGATAAAATCGTATTTAGAATTCGATGGATTTGTTCCGTTAACAAAATCGCTACGGTTTGGCTGGTTGGCTCCTCTAGGAACTTCAATAAACTATTCGCGGCATTTGTTGTCATTTTATCGGCATGATTAATCAAATACACTTTACGATTTGACTCAACGCCCGTTTTAGAAAATTCCTCTTGCAATGCTTGAATTTGCCATTTTTTAATCGATTGACCATCCGGCTCAACAATATGAACATCAGGATGGTTTCCTGATGAAATTCTGCGGCAATTTGTACAGTCGTTGCACGGTCTGTATGCATTTGGATGCTGACAGAAAAGACTTTTTGCTAACAGAAAGCCTACTTCCTTTTTGCCTGTCCCTCGACTTCCCTCAAATAAGTAAGCATGGGCCACTCTATTCTTCTTGAGACTATTTTCAACCATTTTAAGGACAAGTGGTTGATATTCCTGAAGTTGTTCCCATGTTTTTTCCACCATATATCACTCTTTCAAATCACGTATATAAGTTGATTAATAAGCCTTTTATTAATCCAACCTTTCCGAGTATATCAATTGACCCTTTTTCTTGGTCAACCATTTGCTCTGTTAAATCCAATAATTCCTTGTCTATTTGCTCAACAAGCTTATGTGTTCTCCCTTGTCCATTAAAGTTCCAACTATGAGATTCTTTCATATCCATCCCATACTCCACAGCCTCATGGATAAAGCGTTTTACAAGGGATTTATAAGAAGCCAAGTCCTGAAATGTTTGAGAGCGAGAGAGTCGATCTCCCGCCATGTCAATTTGAGAAAGGAGCTTCGTCAATTGCTCCATTTGAAGTTTATTTCCTTCTTGATGGACAATTTTACTGAAAGTATGATTTCCCGAAACTTTATTCATTGTGTTTGGCTGATTTTTATCTAATTTAACACGAAAATCCTGGTTTATTTTCATGAAGTATAATGCACCTACTTAAAATTGGTGAAACGCATCAATCGGTAAAACAAACACCGTAGCTCCTCCCACTTCAACCTTCACTGGGAATGGAACAAAGGAATCAGCATTTCCACCCATTGGTGAAACAGGCGCAATCATTTGCTCCCGGTGTTTGCAATTATCCCTGATAATATCTAATAATTTATTCACACGGATGTCCTCTGTTCCTACAAGGAATGTAGTATTACCTGATTTTAGAAATCCCCCTGTTGTAGCAAGCTTTGTTGCTCTAAAATTATGTTCAACTAATGCCTGTGACAAACGGTTACTGTCCTTATCCTGCACAACTGCAACAACTAGCTTCATCGTATTGCCTCCCTTTATTTTATCACTTTTACGTGTTCCTTCATATTACGAAATTTGGTAACTAATTGTGCGAATGTCCACATTTGTCTTTATTCTATACCAAGTATAGCCAGAACGAAAAGAAAAACCTCAAAAATCATCAGACTTTTGAGGAAATTCATATACTTAACCTTTATTTACATGTTGTTCAATCAATTCTAGTGCTTCCTTGGTCACTTCATCGAGTGCATTCTCCGCATTAATGATATGGAACCGATCCTGAAAGCGATCAGCAACCTTTAAATACCCTTCATACACCTTTTGGTGAAATGAAAGCTTTTCAAGGTCAAGGCGATTTACTTCCCTTTCATCATTCTTTTTTATTCTTGTTAATCCTTTTTCAGGTTGAATGTCAAAAAAAAGTGTTAATGATGGCATAAGTCCATTAATCGCAAATTCATTAATGGAATAAACCTCATCAATTCCTAGGCCACGAGCATAGCCCTGATACGCTAACGAACTATCTACAAAGCGGTCACACAAGACAATTTTTCCTTCTTCTAAAGCCGGAATAACTTTCTCAACTAAATGCTGGCGACGAGATGCAGCATATAGAAGTGCCTCTGTACGTCCATCCATTTTTGTATTGTTCTTATCTAAAATGACAGAACGAATTTGTTCTGCTATATCAATTCCACCTGGTTCTCTAGTGGAAACGACATCATATCCTCTTTTCGAAAGTTCTTCTTGGAGGACTCCTAATACGGTTGTTTTACCCGCACCCTCCGGACCTTCAAATGTTATAAAATAACCTGCCACTTTTTGTTCAAGCCCCTTACATATCTAATATCTTGATATATTTCCTCTTCATATCCCCACCTTGGAAATGTGCACCCGCCTCAATATACGTAGTAAGGATTTCGATGTGTCGTTTAGTTACACATTCTCCTTCCATAAGAACAGGAATTCCTGGGGGATACGGAATAATCATTTCTCCGGAAATGTTTCCAATCGCATCCTTAAGAGAAACAACCTTTTTATTGTACCCTTTAATTTCATTATAGCAAAGTCCAAGTGTGGTAACTGACTTTCCTGCATCGTGTAAATCAATAAATCTACGTTTTATCGGTGTATATTCCTTTACAGCATAATTTATTTTATTGATAATTTCATTAGCATCAAAACTTTTTGATAAAGGTAACACAAAAAGGACATTGTTAGGGTCCGCCATTTCTGTAAAGAGACCTGCTTTTTCAAAGGAGCTTTGCAGTTCATAACCATTTAGCCTACATTGCGATTGGATCGTAAGTTTTAATCGGTCCGTTTGTACGTCTTGATTTTTCGACTTTACGACTTTTAATTGCGGAATTGCTTCCAGCCTCAGTGCAAAAGCAGCAATTTTTTTAATGATTTCATCCGTACCTTTTTCCTTCACCATAGCAAGGTAATGCCTAGCAAGATCAAGTGAAGCCATAATCGGATAGGATGGACTACTCGATTGCAAAATTTGAAGATACGACTCGACCTCTTCATGTTTAATGAGTTGACTGTTTATATGCAAAAAAGAGCCCATTGTCATCGCTGGGAGAGTCTTATGAGCAGAATGCACCACAATATCAGCACCTAAAGAAAGAGCGGATGAAGGAAAACCATTTAGCATAAAATGGGCCCCATGTGCTTCGTCGATTAAAACGGCAGCACCCCTTTCATGGGCATATGTAATGATCCGGTATAATTCGGTTTGATTCGTCATTCCATAATAATTGGGGCTCGTTAAAATAACAGCCTTTATTTGTTGATAAGAATCAAATGCCTCTTTTACCGTTTTAAAAGAAACATAGGAGGGGACCTGTACTTCATCATCATACGTAGGATGAAGAAAGATTGGTCGAACCCCTGCCATCTTTAACCCATTTAAAATCGATTTATGCGAATTTCGTTGCACCAGGACCGTATCATTCCCAGAACATGTCGCAAGTATCATCGCTAAATTTCCTACCGTCGATCCGTTCACTAAAAAATAACTTCTTTTCACTCCATATAAATCTGATACTAACCTTTCTGCTTCCAAAATAGCCTCTTCAGGATGATGTAAATCATCGAGTCCAGTCAATTCTGTTGCATCAATTTCTAATACTTTATGAAAATAGGCTTGTCCCTTACTCGAAAACACTTGTCCATATTTATGGCCTGGTACATGCATCGATTGAGGCATCCTCTTCGCATGATGATCTAACACATCAAACAATGGGGTTTGTAGTTGATTCATAGCTTCATATACCTTCCTTATGTACTTTACCTTATTATAAAACAAAAAAAGGGACCTGTTCTACTAGGTCCGACACCAGCTTGGAATTGCACCTAACGCAATAGCAATGCCAAGTGGTTTGAAACTATGAATATATCTCTGGGGTTGAAATCTTTTTGAGCCGATCTAAATAAAATTGATACTTTGGATCATTTGTTTCCGTACGGATCATATCTTGCTCACAATCCAAACAAATGAATCTTGTATAAAGGTGTATGCCTCTGTTTTTCTCTTGCTCACATATAATACACGTTTCCCCATAATGCTCTCGATTTGCGAGTGAACTCACTGCCTCCACCTCCATACACATATTTTGTCCGGATTTCTTGAAATGTATACACAATTATAAAAATAATGAACAGTTGTAATTTAGTTTATTTAGTAATCTATGAAGTTCAGGAGCTAGTTTGTGTATGTCTTAGATAAAAGTTTATAACTGAAACTGGATTTGGTTGTATTTGAATTGATGGTTTGTTGGAGTACATTGGGGGTGCATTGGTTAGCGCATTTGCAGTTGCTTAACTGAGTGATTCACCGATTTTTGTGTTAACAGTATTTCGGTTATTGGATTGTGATTTGATGATATACCTTTTATGGAGTTTGCAGGATATCATTTGTTGTTTGGCGGTCAGGCGATATACTGTTTTTGGCGTTTGCGGAATATCATTTATCGTTTGGCGACTGGATGGTATATCGTTTATGGAGTTTGCGGTGTATCATTTGTTGTTTGGCGGTTGGGTGATATATTGTTTAGGCTGTTTGCGGGATATCGTTTGTTGTTTAACAACTAGGTGGTATTCCGTTTCCATTTGTGGCATTTTTAAAGATTAAAAAATTGCATGTTCAAGAGTTGTCGTTCCCTTTTTTAACGCTTCAGACTTAAAATGGGCATGATTAACCACGTTGCGTTACTCTTTCCCTCATTCTATTCACTAAAGGGGAACGATTCAACATTTGAACAAGGCATGTATGCACAAAATAAAAAAGACCAACCA
>NZ_JBALOV010000013.1:0-161177 GCF_036965045.1 Bacillus sp. JJ1533
AACAACCTCAATTTCCTTCAGCATGATCGACCCCTTTACTTAAGATGTATGTTTAAAAACAATCACCTATGTCAGTTTCATATGTATTTAATTTTTTAGTCATGAACTTAAAAGTTCATACATAGGATGGACTATAAAGATTGGACAAGCCTAATGGAGGGGTTCTCATGACAAAGCAATCGGTTATCGTAAATTTCCCAGTAAAAAAAGAAGTCGAAGAGACAAATAAATTCCTTGAATTTATTGACGGCGATGGATTTGACAAAGTGTTAGGAAAAGTAACAAGTGGACTATTCTCTGTTATTTTATTTTTAGGGATCCCTTATTTCTTTTATGTGTTCCTGCAAGCTTTCTTCATTAGTTAATCGTTACCTTTCCCAGACTCAAACTTTTGTAAATTTTTCATAGCTAAATCCATAACATCTTTATATTTCTGATCCTGGAACAGTTCGTGCAGGATCTTGTAGTCGTTGTAGACATCAAGTAAGCCATCTATGATTTCTTTTTTCTCTTTTTTGATCCGCATATGATCTTTTTCGGATTTACGATAAATATCCATATTTTCATACATCCCCACATTTTTGTTTTTCTTTTTCACAAAATACTTCAGCGAATATTTTTGAAGGAATGTTTCAGCTTGATCACAGTCTGCAAGTAGTGTGAGTTCATCCTCTCCCGCTTCGAGCCACTCACCGTCTGTCACTCGCGCTAGTTCGTAAATCACATCCTCCCATGCACCCTCTTTATATCTCCAAATTTCGGTGTGTATCCCGACAATTTTAAACACATCATTGTCATATCCTTGAACAAAAACAAGGTCCCCAAAATAAAATTTATATTCAATTTCAATTTTTTCAATCTCTAGCGACTTTGCTTTATATTCTGAAAGTAGAGTTAACGCCGATTCTGAGTAAAATGCCTCGCCTTTATTTACTTTATAAAGAAAATTCCCATCGAGTTTGCGGATATCTGTCACAGACCCAACTGTTCCGTATAACGTAACAACGACAATATCCCCGATTTTGTATTTTGGCTTTTTACTTTTACCATCCATATCCTCATCCCTTTAGCTTTAGTGTCGATTTGAAGGGTGTGTGATAGTATATGCAGGTCTTTTGCAAAACGGCATTGGATTAGGGCTTGTGAGAGGAGAAAAATGTGTGGCTGCCGAGCCTAAAATTTGTAGAGGTTGAAGTGTTCGGTTTAGAGGTCAATTGGGTGTGTTTTGGGTGGCAGTAACATTTGGATAGCGGCGTTTTTTCGAGATAGTGACAGCAAATCGTGGATAGTGACAGTTTTGTAAGCAAATACTAATTTTTCATCGACTTGGAAACTAAAAAACCACCTAAACGGTGGTTAAAAATCAGTCTTCGTTCAGATAATGCTCCCATGCTTTATCGAAAATGGACATGCTTTTTAAATATTGACCATTGAGCTCTAAATAAGAACTCAATTCATTGTAATCCTTCGAATAAATTGGAAAGCCGTGATCCAAATAAACGTCATTTGCAAACTGACTGATATCATCTTTCGCTTTCGCTGTACGAAACTTCACAATATAGTGATAAAATGACTTCCCCATACAACCACTTCCTACTCTCGAACCATTTTTTTGTCATTTTATCACGTTATGTTGTCCTGTCAACTAGAACCGAAAATAATTATGCTTCAAAAATCGGGGAATCTCCATGAGTTCCTTGTACTGAATTGTCTTCGAAAGTTTTTTTGTATCAATCAGCAAAAGCTGATCCTCAATTTCATTAATGATCCTTTCTTCTTGGTATTCCATGCCGCAATCATCACATGTGATACTTGGTGTCTCTGTAATTTCAATTGCGCGGGTTCCGTCAGGGAGCTCCCAAAACACACTAATTGTTACTTCTCGCGCTTTTTCCGATTCACACCACATACATTTCAATGATATGACCTCCTAACTTGACGCTTCTTCTTCCTTATTTCCCTGCATTTTTTTCAAAGTAGATTGGTATTTTTTCTCCTTCAACTCATCACGTTTCTCTCGTTTGTCTTTTAATGTGCTGTGAGCTGGATCTTCATTGTATTTTTTCCTGCGAGAAATTCGATTGATTCCCTCTGGTACAAGATTGAAGCCATCCCCTAATAGGCCTGCAATTCCTGCAGTTGATTTCTTATCTTCAAGTGAACCGTAATGTTCGGTAAAGTATGCATCCGCACGTCCTGGCACGTAGTTTTCTGGCTCTGGATACGTTGTGATAACTCCCTCGAAGTTACGCAAAACAACTTTCTCTGGACTTTGCGAGAGCAGATAATTCGGCTGTATCGCAATTTTTCCACCCCCACCAGGTGCATCGACAACAAAAGTCGGTACAGCATAACCTGAGGTGTGTCCGCGAAGGCCCTCGATGATTTCTAAGCCCTTTGAGACAGGTGCTCGGAAGTGGCCAATGCCTTCAGATAAATCACATTGATAAATATAATATGGACGAACTCGTATCTTAACTAAATCATGCATGAGCTTTTTCATGATTTCGACACTATCGTTGATTCCAGCTAGAATAACCGATTGGTTTCCGACTGGAACCCCGGCATTTACCAGCATTTCACACGCCTTTTTTGCTTCTTCCGTAATCTCAATTGATGTATTGAAATGTGTATTTAACCAAACTGGATGATATTTCTTTAAAATGTTACAAAGGTTTTCAGTGATTCGCTGCGGGAACACAACCGGTGCTCTCGTTCCGATTCGGATGATTTCTACGTGAGGAATCTCACGTAAGTTTTTTAAAATGTATTCAAGGATATTGTCGTTAATTAAAAGACCATCACCACCTGAAATAAGGACGTCACGTACTTCAGGAGTGTTTGCGATATACCCGATAGCGGCATCGAGCTGTTTTTTCGGCACCCCCATACCGATTTGGCCGGAAAATCGTCTTCTCGTACAGTATCGGCAATACATCGAGCATTGGTTTGTTACTAAAAAGAGGACGCGATCAGGATAACGGTGGGTAAGCCCTGGTACTGGTGAATCTTCGTCCTCTTCAAGAGGGTCCTCTAAATCATATTTTGTTTTGTAGATTTCTTTTCCAATCGGTACTGACTGCATCCGAATTGGGCATCGTGGATCATCTGGATTCATTAACGATGCGTAATATGGCGTTATATTTAAAGGAATCGTCTTTGTCGAAATTAAGACACCCTCCTCTTCCTCTGGAGTTAGATTTATCACCTTGCGTAAATCATCAATCGTCCGGATTGTATTGGTTAATTGCCAAATCCAATCATTCCATTGCTCCTCTGTAACATCCTTCCATAATTCAATGTCCTTCCAATGACGTTTAGGCTTATATAAATTCATCTGCATAAAAAATCTCCTCCCTACTGTTAGTAACATGCAAGTAGCATGCCAACTATGAAGCAGAAAGGAGATTTCATTTAAAATTTCTTCTTTTGCAGTTTGTATTGTAAGGTTTGACGTGGAATCTCTAGTAGTTTAGCAGCTTGGTTGATGTTCCCAGCTGATTTTTTCATAGCTGCATCAATTAAGCTATTTTCCATTTCTTGTATTGCTTCTCGGAGTGGTCTTAATGCTTTTGGAGCAATAGCTTGTGTTTCGACAAGATGATTTGGCAGAATGTCCTTTGTAAGGGTTGGCCCTTCCGTCATGATCATTGCATGCTCAATAATATGCTTTAACTCCCGAACATTCCCGGGCCAGTTGTAATGAGTAAAAAGTTCAAGAACCTCATCTTCCACTTTTGAAACTTGTTTTTGAAAACTATGGTTATAGAGTCCAATAAAATGATCCACTAGATACGGGATATCCTCGATTCGTTCACGTAATGGCGGAATCTCAAGGGAAAAAACATTTAGCCGGTAGTACAAATCCGGTCGTAACTCACCCGCTTTAACACATTCCGACGGGTATTTATTTAATGCCACAATCACGCGAACATCTACTTGGAGAGCTTTCGGGCTGCCAATTCTACGCACCATTCCATCTTCAAGAACACGAAGTAATCGTGATTGGAGCTCTAATGGCATCGAATTGATTTCGTCTAAAAAAAGCGTCCCACCATGAGCAATTTCAAACAATCCAGCACGGTCGACCGCACCTGTGTAACTTCCTTTTACCGTCCCAAATAAAATGCTTTCTAACAAGCTCTCAGGTAATGCCGCACAGTTTTGTGCAATAAAAGGGGCCGGTCTGCGCGATGATTCATTATGAATCGATTGAACAAGAAGCTCTTTTCCAGTGCCTGTTTCCCCGTACACCATAACCGTTGATGAAGAGTTCGCAACCTTTGTCGCTTGTTGCTTTACATGATTGAAGCGTTCATTTATCGTTAAAATGTCATGAAAGGTGTATTTCGCTCCGTAAATCTCATTTGGCTTTTTCGAGACACCACGAACCTTTGATTGCAGGTCCATCAATTTATTGGATAAGTCTTTGATTTTCGAATAATCTTTTCCAATTTCGACTGCACCTACAAAACTACCGTTAATTCTTATCGGAAGAGTCGTATTCACGGTATCGATAAGCTTTCCCCATTTATTTTTATAGGTTTGGGGGAGATGAAAAATCGGCTGCTTTGTGCGAATGACCTTTAATAGTGTGCTAGAATTTTCATTTAAGGAGGGAAAGACCTCAAGAAGATGCTTTCCAAGCACCTCCTCCCGGTGAAGACCATCATGCTCTGCAGCAACCTGATTATAGAAGATGGTGATTCCTTCCTCATTTACAACATGAATGGCTTCATCAATACTATCTAATATGGCGATGACAAGTTCTTCTCCGATTTGCATGAATCTCCACCTCCTATCACGATGAAATTTCGGCGCATGCTGCCGAAAAATCGGCAAATCATTGCTTGGAGAGATCTTTCACCCACACATTCATATCTTCAATATTATCAAAGATGTAACAATTGTTTGTGAGCCTTCCAGTATACGAGTATCCTAACTGGTAGAAGCTTTTGTTCATACCATATGAAAGTGCCCTTGCTATCGAGTAGGCACAATAGATTCCATTGTTTATAAGCTCTTTTTCGAGTTTTACTAAGAGCCTTTTCATTAACCCGTGCTTTCGGTAGTCATCTAAGGTTGCACAATCGGTCAGTTCAGCGTTGTAGAATGTTGTGTTTACTTCCGCTGAAGCCGCGCTGACAATATCGCCATTGTCCTCAACTACATAAAAAATCGTCGAATCCTTCATCACTTGCTGAATATAGTCTGGGTTGTTTAATGGAGTAGGATAGATTTGAAAAACGGTACTATATAATGCGGCTAACTTGCCAGTATCTTCAGGAATTGCTTTGCGGATTAAGAAATTGGTGACTGTTAATTTATTCTTCTGTGGACTACTAAGAATGTCAGTTATTACTTTTTCTTCTTGCATCCATTTTTCACTATTTCGGCGTTCATTTGTAAAATATTTCGTAACAAGATAGGCATCACTTCCATTAAAATATTTGGGAATCATTGCTTCAATCATATATCCTTGAGACATAAGCACAAATACATCCTCACTTTTGGTCATCCAAATGATTTTTTCAAAAGAATGTTGTTTGGAAATATCGTTTACTTCCTTCAACAAGGATAAGAGATTGCCTCGATACTCTAAAACTCGAAGTCTTCGATTAAAATAATCTATGACAATGTTTGCTTGGTATGTAGCAGCGGTTAGTTGTTTTTGTTCACTGTACTTCTGACTTGACAACATCAAACCTCCTCAAAATCTTTTCTACCATCATATCATGAATCTTCAGAAACCTCACACCACTGTAAAATCGTTTGGGCAATGATTTCTGCGGTTTCGAACATTCGTTCAAGCTCAATATACTCATTTGGGTAATGGGCAACCTCTGTTGTTCCAGGACCAAAAACAATCGTTGGAATATTGCCAACCGCAGTTAAAAGCCCACCATCCGTGCCCCATGGCGATGCTTCAATAATCGGTTCTTCTCCCTTCACCTGTTTAAAGCTATCTTTTAAAACAATCATCAGTTCATGTTCGGGGTCAATCGTGCCTGGCACCCATCTCGCACCAAACCACTCGAGACCAACCGGATAGTCTCCGAACCATTTATCAATCTCCGATAATTTTTCAAGCCATTGTTTCATCTCACCTTTTGCATGTTCAATCGTTTCCTCTGGAGCAACCCCCATTCGTCCTTCGATTGTGACAACATCGGGAACAGAGGATGGCCATGTTCCACCATGAATTTTTCCAATATTAATAGGCACTGGAATAGGTGTATTTTTATATAAAGGGTCATTAATCGTACCATTTCGGATCATTTCAAGCTTTAGTATATGGTTGATAACGGTCATCGATTTTTCAATCGCACTAATGCCCTCATATCTCGTTCCTCCATGTGCAATTCGTCCATAAATATCAATCTTAAACCATAAGGACCCTTGCTGTTTCGGGAAAATCTTCATATTTGTTGGTTCCGGAATGATCGCCCCATCTGCTTTATATCCTTTTAAAATCGTCGCAAGTGTGCCAGCTCCCCCACTTTCCTCTTCAATCACACTTTGAAAAATGACATCTCCCTTTAATTGAATACCAGATTCCTTGATGGCTTGAATGGCTAAAAGTAGCGCTACGTTTCCTCCCTTCATATCGGTGGAGCCACGTCCATATAGTTTTCCATCTTTCACTTGTGCAGAGTATGGATCCAAATCCCATTGAGTGATATCGCCTTCTGGAACGACATCGATATGACCATTTAAAAGGAGAGATTTTCCACCTCCTGTCCCTTTTAGCACGCCAACGACATTTGGACTATCGTTAAAATTGGTTCTGGGGGATACAAAATAAGGATGCTTTAGCAGGTCTGAACCATTAGGCTCCCAAATGTCAATTTCCATCCCAAGCTGGCGACATTTTTCAATGACAATTGCTTGGGAAGATCTTTCATTTCCTTGAAGACTCGGTTCTTGAACGAGTTTTTTCAAAAGACGGATGCCCTTATTTTTGTTTTCTTGTATCCACTTTTTAACTTTCTCATTATTGTCAGTCACACATTTCTCCTCCCTTACGATAGTTGCAGTTCGGCACTTGTATTTTTGACGACATCTTCGACTGTAAAAGGAGCCATTACTTCAAGTAAATGAAGTCCGCCCCCTCTCACTTCAATCACCGCCATATCGGTAATGATGAGATCGACACAGCTTTTTGAAGTAAGAGGAAGACTACATTCCTTGACTATCTTGGAGTTTCCATGTTTATCGACATGATTCATTAAGACAATGACTTTTTTCGCTTTTTGCGCCAGTTCCATCGCTCCCCCCATCCCTGGAACGCGTTTACCTGGAACAATCCAATTGGCAAGATCGCCTTTTTCACTAACCTGAAGGGAGCCTAAAATTGTGATATCTATATAACCACGACGAATCATTCCAAAGGCGATTGAACTATCAAAATAAGAGGAACCCGTGACAGTTGTTACTGGGTACCCAGCAGCATTGCATAGATTCTCATCCTCTTCACCCTTAACTGGGCTTGGACCGATTCCTAAAATACCGTTTTCTGCATGGACCATTACGTTTATTCCATCAGGGAGGTGATTTGGAACGAGGGAAGGGATACCTATTCCTAGGTTTACAATCATTCCATCCTTGATCTCCTGCGCAGCCCTCTTGGCAATCCGATTGCGAATATCTACTCCCATACCCATTTCCAATTCACCCCTTTGCTTTCGATAATCATATCTACATAAACACCAGGCGTAACGATTTCTTCTGGGTCCAATTCTGAGAGTGGAACGATTTCTTCGACCTCGGCAATCGTGAATTTCCCAGCCATTGCCACAAGAGGGTTCATATTTCGGGCACTTTTGTCATAAACAAGGTTACCAAATGGATCCGCTTTTTTCGCAAAAATAATAGAAACATCTGCAGTAAGTGGCTTTTCTAAAAGATAGTTTGTGCCGTCAATTGTCATGATTTGTTTCCCATTTGATACGATTTCATTATCAATCCCAACATCAACTAAAATACCGCCCAGCCCCACACCACCTGCTCGAATGCGTTCCGCAAGTGTTCCTTGAGGCGAAAACTCGATTTCCATTTTTCCATCCGTCATCAATTGCCCTGCAACTGGGTTAGAACCGATATGGGATACGATGCATTTTTTAGCATGGCCGCGACTTACAAGTTTTCCAATTCCGATGTTTGGAAAACCCGTATCATTTCCGATTAAGGTTAAATTCCTTACATTTTTTTCTAGCAAACCATCAATCAGGGTTGGAGGGCTCCCAATCCCACCAAAACCCCCAAACATGACCGTAGTTCCATCGTTGATATGTTCGAGTGCCTTTTCTAAAGTTGATATCTTATTGTAGCGATTTACAATCAATCTATAACACCTCCATGTTATGCTGGAATAATACCTTTATGCCTTAGTTCTGATTCCACATCTTTTAATGTTTGATCAAGGAGTTCGATTAGTTCATCGATTTGTGGTTTTGTAATCGTGAGTGGTGGGGCAACAAGGATGGCGTCACCACCAACACCTTCAATTCCAGCCGCAGCCGGATATAGCAAAAGACCATTTTTCTGTCCTTGTTCAACAACAAGTGACGTTAAGTCGATTTCTTTATTAAAAGGAAACTTCGTGATCATGTCGGATACAAACTCAATGCCACACATGAGTCCTTTTCCGCGAACATCTCCAATCATTGGATGTGTTTTTTGTAATTCTTGGAGCTTGGTAATAAGGTATTTTCCTTGTTTCTCAGATTTTTCAACGAGATTATGAGTTTCAATATAATTGACAACAGCTAATGCCACAGCTGCAGATTGTGGATTTGCGCTATAAGTGTGGCCACTCATAATGAGCTTCGACCCCTTTTGAATCGGTTCAATCACCTTTTCACTTACCAACGTTGCAGCAACTGGCGTGTAGCCCGCACTCATCCCTTTTCCAAGCGCAATAATGTCTGCATGTGTGTCCCAATGTTCAAGGGCAAACATTTTTCCAGTCCGTCCCAGTCCGGTCATCACCTCATCGGCGATAAATAATATATTATGCTTNNTGCTTATCACAGATTTTTTTAATGATCTGATAATAGCCTTCAGGTGGCACGATCGCACCACCAGCTGCACCGATGATCGGCTCGGCAATGAAGGCTGCAATATGATCAGCGCCAATTCGGTTAATCACTTTTTCCAGCTCTGTTGCACACATATGGTTGCAGGTTGGATAAGTCGTATTAAACGGACAGCGAAAGCAGTATGGTGGCTGAAGTGTTGGATAGTCCTCTAATAATGAAACAAAGCGTGCTCTTCTTCCGGTATGGCCTGACATCGAAAGAGCACCAATAGTAATCCCGTGATAACTCATCCAGCGTGATAAAATTTTGTTTTTCCCTCTGATACCTTTTTCTTGCCAATATTGAATTGCAATTTTCAAAGCGGTTTCCGTTGCCTCAGAGCCGCTGTTCACAAAAAAAGACCAGTATTCACCGCCTTTTGCCAGATCACTGAGTTTTCTTGCTAATTTTTCAGCGGGCTCACTAGTGAATTGTGACCTGTACACAAATGATATTTTGTGAGCCTGTTTTTCAATTTCTTCAACAATTTCTTTTACGCCATGACCGATACTTGCCGTGATGGCCCCAGATGAGCCGTCGATGTATTTTTTTCCGTTTGTATCATATAAATAAATTCCATCCCCATGGCTAATCATCGGATATTCCTTATCCAACAAAGGTTTAATCAAGCGGGTTTCGTCCATTACGAACCCCTCCTCGCCAAAATGGTATTGCTGTGCCTTTTTTCGCAACTTGCGACATCCCTTTCATAAAGCATTATGAAAAGGAATACTCCACTAAAGCTCTAACAAAACCTCCTTCATTAACAAATCGAAATCCCCCTATAAAATGTAAACGCTTAAATAATTAAATTGCCTATCACTACATCATATGTATGTTTAGAATGATAATTTCGTTAAACGAGGGTTATTTTTCATTCAGAAGGCTTTTATGAATCCAGATGGCGGCTTGCATCCCGTCACCCATGGCGATAGTAGTTTGCTCGGAATGAACAGCAATATCTCCGGCTGCCCACACATGCTGGATATTCGTCATTTTGGTTCGTGGATCTACGATAATATGTTTATTTTCTAAACGCTCGATGCCAATCTGAATAGCGAGCTCTGATCGGACTTTATTTCCACCGAACCCCAAAAATCCACGGTTCCCTTCAACGATATTTCCACTTTTCAGACGTACACCGGTAAAATCTGATGTTTCTTCATGAAGCAAAATCTCCTCCACTTCATCTTGAATATGGAGAATACCCTTTTCCTTCAACAAACACATCTGTTCGTTATCAAGTTTATTCCAATCATGATTAATAAAAGTAATGTCACTTGTAAAATAGGATAAAGTGAGCGCCATATTCGCTCCGGGTTTTCCAGATCCAATCACAATCACATGCTTGTTAATCACTTCATAGCCATCACAGTCAGGACAAACATAGACCGTTAAACCCAAGCACTTATAAATATTTTTAATGGAAGGAATATTGTCCTTCACACCAGTTGCGAGTAGTAAACGTTTTGCAGCAAATCTATCGCCACTTCGACATTGAATTTGAAAAGTATCATCGTTTTTTTCAACTTTTACGACTTCGTTTTGAATAAATGAAACACCGTAACGTTCAGCATGTTTTTTCCCAAGGCCTCGTAATGTTTCTCCACTGACCCCTTCTGGCCAGCCTAAAATGTTGTGATAATTTCTGCAGATGGTGGAACGACCATCATTTGAATCAATTACTGCGATTTTATGTTTGTATCTTCCTAGTTGAATCGCTGCCTGCAAACCAGCAATTCCACCACCGATAATAATGATTTCATATTGATTGACCATACTTTCACCTCACTAAAGACATATACCTTTTATCATTTGTTATAAGTGGAAACATCTATTCAAATTTTTTCAATGTTGACATAATGTTATTATGTTAAATAAGATTTTTTTAAACTCTTTAGTTTACATAATTTTATTACAGTGAACAAAAAAATAGTCCCTCTCACTATTTGTGAAAGGAACCTCCTTATTCGTGTTTTGTATATTGATTAGCGTACGTAAGAAGCACCAACAATAATCAATAAGATAAATAGTACGACGATTAATACAAAACCGTGGTGATATCCAAAACCACCATATCCATATCCAATTCCGTCGTAGTAACCGCATCCACCGTAGTGCATAGTGTCATCTCCCTTTCTTTATTCGTTACACTGTTAGGATATGAGCCTATGGGTTGTACTGTATGTGCGAGTGCCTATTTTTAATGAATTTATATATATTATATAAAAATAGTATAGTAGACATGAGTTTAATTGAATTTTTATACATAATGTTTTATAATAATCCATAGAAACTTATAAAAAGAAAGCAGGATTATAATGAAAACAGAAATACTCGCTGCCATTGAGGAAAATAAAGATCGCTTTTACGAAATTAGTGCTTATATTGGGGCAAACCCCGAGCTTGGACATGAAGAATTTAAAGCTTGCAAAATTTTAACAGATGAGCTTAAAAAACATAATTTTAATGTAGAAATTGGAACAGCCGGTCTCCCTACCGCATTTGAAGCTACTTTTGACAGTGGTAAACCAGGTGCAACAATTGGGATCATGTCGGAATATGATGCACTACCTGAATTAGGTCATGCATGTGGACATAACCTTATTGGAACAATGGGAATTGCGGCAGGAATTGGTTTATCGAAAGTTCTTTCTGAAACTGGTGGAAAAGTAGTTGTCTACGGAACTCCTGCTGAGGAAACAAAAGGTGGAAAAGTTACCATGGCGGAACAAGGTATTTTTAACCATCTTGATGTAGCCATGATGGTCCACCCGCTTAGTCACTACGAAAAAAGCGGTGCTTCTCTTGCAATGGATGCCATCCAATTTGAATTTTTCGGAAAAGCAGCACATGCTGCGGCAGCACCACATGAGGGGATTAATGCGCTTGATGCGGTCCTTCAAACATTCAGCAGCATTAATGCTTTAAGACAGCATATTACATCAGACGCCCGCATTCATGGAATCATTTCTGAGGGCGGAAAAGCAGCTAATATTGTACCTGATTATGCTGTAGCTCAATTCTATGTTCGAGCTGCATCTCGTGATTATGTAAATGAGCTTGTGGAAAAGGTGAAAAAATGTGCCCAAGGTGCTGCCCTCCAAACAGGTGCAACAATGGAATGGTCCTTTTATGAATTCTCGTATGATGACATGGTTACAAATGAAACTTTCTCGGATGTTTTTACTGACACATTAATTGAATTAGGTGTTAATCCAGAGGAAATTCATGAACGTGCGGAAGGTGGATCACTTGATATGGGTAATGTAAGCCATGTGGTCCCTTCTATCCATCCATATGTGAAAATTTGTGATGAACCATTTGCATGTCATACACATGGATTCCGTGAAGCTGCTCTTAGCAACAAAGGTAAAGAGGCTATGATCCTCGGGGCCAAAACAATGGCACTAACCGGTTATAAAATTTTAACGGAACCAGAATTACTAGAAAAGATTAAAGCAGAATTTGCGAATAAATAGTCAACCATAGGAACGGTTCAATTTTACGATCCGTTCTTTTTATTTTTGGAATGTGTCGGTCTCATACCCCGTTCCTTTCTTATATTCTAAAAAAAGGAGGGTTCTCTTAATTAGAAGAGACCCTTCTTTACTAGTTTTTGGAAGAAAGACAAGGTGTAACCTACCTGTAACGAAACTGTAATACTAATCTATTTTTTTTGTTCATAGTAATGAGTCATAGAGAGTTACCCAGTACTTAAATAACTAGGAGGACTATTACTATGAAAACAATACTATTAGGACTAGCAATTTTTATAGCATCTCTATTTTTTGCGGATCAGGCATTTGCGTATACTGTTCAAAAAGGTGATACGATGTCTGAAATTGCCAGAAAGCATGGAATGACATTAAATGAATTAGCAGAGATGAACCCTCATGTTGAAAATTTAGACCTGATTGTTGTCGGGGATCATATAAATACGCAAATAAATGATGATAACACTCCAAGACTATTTGAAGGTATGCATTTTGAGAAAAAAGAGGAAGTTGTGGTTGCTTCACAGGAAACTGTTAAAACTGAGCAAGTTGTCACTGAGGTCAAAAGTATTTCGAGTAAATATAATTTTTCTGCCGAAGAGTTAGATTTATTAGCGAGAATTGTACGAGCTGAAGCTCAAGCTGAGCCATTTGAAGGAAAAGTTGCAGTTGCTGCTGTTGTATTAAATCGTTTGGAAAGCCCGAAATTCCCTGATACGATTCAAGGTGTGATTTATCAGCGTGGCCAGTTCCAGCCAGTGCGTAATGGAGCCATTAATAAACCTGCGGATGAAGAATCGAAAAAAGCTGTGCGTGCAGCACTAACTGAAATGAGATATATAGCAAAGGAAGCTTTGTTCTTCTATAACCCTACCATTGCCACAAGCCGATGGTTAGATTCAAGAACCACTGCTATCAAAATTGGTCGACATGTGTTTAAATATTAAATTCGAAAATAACCTGGGAAACCTATTTGGAATCCTGTTAAATATAATAGAACAAATGCCTGAGCCCACACTTCCATGGGTTCAGGCATTTTGGGTTTTAGATAAGGTTTACCTCATTTTTAAAAATTGCATGCGTTGGTTAAATAGTGTTGGATAGGATAAAAAACCAAGCATAATGCTGGTTACAGCTGCTGTAGTTAATAGTAAAAAAAGAACAAGTAATTGAAATTGAACAGCTTGGATGGGGCTTGCACCTGCGATGATTTGACCACTCATCATTCCAGGCAGTTGAACGAGTCCAATCGTTTTTTGACTCTCAATGGTCGGAATCATACTTGCCTTTATTGAAGTAATGAGCTGTGTATGAATCGCTTGTTTTGGCGTCCCACCCAAGGAAAGGATGAGTTCGGTCTGTTCCTGATGTGTATCCACTTCTGCTGTGAACCTGTTTAAAAACAGGATAGCAAGCACCATTGAATTTCCCACGACCATACCACTAATGGGAATGATGTACTGGGCGGTTGCCGGAGTAATCTTAAATCCTAAAAGAATAGCCTGTGTGAGGACCTCCATAAAAATCAAGGTTGCAGCAATTTTCCATGTAATACCCTTGATCGCTTTCCCCTTTTTCCTTGCATTTTGAGTAGCCGCAACGATCATTACAACGACCATTAGAAAAATATAAATAAGACTTTCCGTTTCGAATACAAATTTTAAAATATAACCAACTGCAAAGAGTTGTATAATGGAGCGTACAACTGCAATTGTTGTGTCTTTTTCCAAGCCAAGGTTAAAAGTTTTCGATAGAAAGATCGGAATAAGAACAAAAATGAGGGCAATCGCTAATGCAAGTGTACTCATGCCATCTCCCCCTTCACAAATTGTTTTACTTTTTCATGAGTTGGAGATTTCAATAAAGTGCTCTTTCCCGTTTCCATAACTTCTCCTTCCATTAACACCCAAACGTAGTTTCCGATGTCGATGGCTTGTTGGAGATTATGGGTAATCCAAATCATAGTTACGTTGTACTTCTGATTGATTTTAACAATCAATTCCTCGATTTCGGTTTTAGAGACTCGATCAAGTGCTGAAGTGATTTCATCCAATAACATAATTTTTGGATGATTTACAAGCGTGCGCGCAATGGATACCTTCTGACGCTGTCCACCTGATAAATCACGCACATCTCGCTGCAAATATTCTACTTCTAATCCAACGTCATCTAATAAATCCTTTGCTTTACCTTCCTCCAGTTTTTTTCCTTGCAGTGTAAGTGGTAATGCTAAATTTTGAAACACAGACCCGTTCACCATTGGTGCATTTTGCAGTGCAATCCCGACAATCCTACGCAATGCAACAGGTTCATATGTATGGATTTCCTTTTCCTTAATATAAATTTCACCGGAGTCAGGAGACAGAAGACCATTACAAAGCTTTAGAAGTGTTGATTTGCCAGCTCCTGATGGTCCAACCAAGGTCGTAATCGTTCCTTCATAGAAGGATCCTGTTATATTTTTTAAAATATGCTTATTATCCGCATGAAAATTCATACGGTTAAAATGAATAGCTGGTTTTAATGTTTGCACTTGGTCACTTCCTTTAACACGTTATCTTTAAGATATCATATAGGTAGCTTTACTGGAAAAGTTTTAATTCATTTTTGTATATTATGTCCCTTTTATATCACACACAATTTTATACTCATGTATAAATTACTTAAAGTAGCTTAATTAAAAGGCTCTGTTAAAGTTAGGTGTTGATATTCGCTTAAACCGAACCAACGTTCTATAATGAAGTCATCAAATATGAGTAGTTGGTGATGACTGTGAGAGCAACCGATATCCTTAAAGCTATTCAAAAACTTAATCCAGCAGAAAAACATCGGTTACGGGAATATTTAATCGATGCTCTTACTGCCTCATTATCCACTGGAACGGTACTGGAAGAAATCTCAGAACGTAAAAATAGGAATGGCTATCGGTGTCCTGATTGCGAGTCAGAACACATAGTACGATTTGGAAAATATACTACTATCGTAGATGGTGAAGAAATGAAGAAACAACGTTATCGCTGTAGGGATTGCAAAAAAACATTCACTGACCTCACCAATACTGCATTATATCGAACCCGTCATCTCAATCGTTGGATGAAGTTTATAGAATGTATGATAGAAGGTTATTCTCTTCGTAAATCAGCAGAATTGATTGGTAACGTCACACACGTCACATTATATTGGAGGCACAAGTTCCTAACAGCATTAAAACAAATGGAGGTCTCAAGTTTCCAAGGTATCGTTGAAATGGATGAGACTTATTTCCTTTACTCTGAAAAAGGGCAAAGAAAGATTAAAAATAGAAAGCCACGTAAACGGGGCAGTTCCGCCAAGAAACGTGGCATAAGCAACGAACAGGTATGTGTCCTGGTCGCAAGAGACCGCGACAAGGTGACCTTCTCACAGACGTTAGGTATGGGACGATTAACCAAAGAGCAATTTGACAAAGCCATCGGTCATAAACTTTCCAATGAGAATGTGTTATGCACTGATGCTTGGCGTGCATTTAAAACCTATGCCACCGAAAAGGATATAGCCATATACCAGTTTAAGTCTGACGGTAAAATTCGCACCAAGGGTCTATATCACATCCAGAATGTCAACAACTACCACCGAAGACTGAAAGGTTGGATTCAACGTTTTAACGGTGTGGCGACCAAATATCTGAACAATTACCTTGCGTGGTTTCAAGTATTAGAAAGCATCCATCATCAGAGAAATGAAGTTACGTTGAACGATATGATAATAAAAGGGAATTTAATTCCAAATATAGAAACGTATGATACACTTAGATTATCTAAGTTTACTGTTTAAGGTTATTTCTTTTATCAACTAACGGGGCAGTTTAGTCGAATAAATAAAATTAGAAAAAATCGAACATTTAGTTTATTTTTATTCATATAATTATAATGACACTTGAAAGGTGGGTTTTTATGTACAAAGAGAACGGTATAGAAGCTTATGAAGCACATAATCGAACTGAGTTATTAGCAGGTTTAGAGGTAAAATCTGAATATATCCTTATTAAAGGAGACTATTATAAAGACATAAGAAAGATTATGGATACTCATCCTCCAGAGAACGAAAGTATAGGAGTGGCCTTAGGAAGTGCAGGTGTGTTATCAATTCTTATTTATGCAATAAATGCAGTAAGAATTTCATTCAGTAAAGAAGATAAAACGGATAAAATAATTGACAGAAAGTTAATGTTATACAAAATTAAAAAGATTACAGATGATGGTTTATTATTGAGTTTAAAGCAGTTAGATTATTAGAAATTGCATATAGAGAACTATTTTGGATAGTTCTATGCGAATAAATACACTTAAACTATCGGGGCGTTAGTTCAATAAGACAATAAAACAAACGGAACTTCCAAGCTTATGGAAGTTCCGTTTTCCTTTTAATATATTATCAACAATAAACTTTAACAGAGCCAATTAAAAAAGGAGACCGTGATAAATGACAGTCTCCTTAATTATTAGTGAAATAGTTGGTAAAAGGACTCATTATATGGTGACATTTTTATATTTGAGTTTTACCAGTTGAATGAAACTTTCCAAGTATAACCAAAAGCCCGTTCATAAACTCTAATGTTCAGCTGTTTACCTCCCCACCTCAACACCTAGCTTTAATTCCTCATGATAAATCCATGCATTCTGCTCAGGTGTTGTGGCACCGATCCAAACAAAAAGTGGATCTGGACCGTGTGAGCCATTGAAGGTGACGACGAGGTGTTTGTAGTGTTTAAGATTATACTCATCCTCTTCCCTAAAAAAAGAAAGCTGTGGATTGTATAGGCGATTTCCTTCGGTGTACTCGTTTCGATATTCACTGTATTCAGGCAGATCTTCAGGACGTTTTACCTGGCTGAAGGTGACGACAATTTTTCTAGTTTCAAAAAAGACCAAGACATACTCGTAGGATAGACCTGCTGTTCGAATTTCAGGTGTTACATTTAATTCTGGATGTTGATTCGTGATGTGATAGATGGAGTCGAAAACATATGAGGCACGTTGTCTGGAGATGAAGTTTCTTTCGGTGATGAGTGCGGATTTGCCCTCTCTATCCTTATAAAAACGCTCTAATCCATTTTTAATTCCTTTTATAATTAATTGTTTTTCCGCACTGCTTAATTTAAATTCAATACTAGAATCTAGCAAAACTCGAAACCTCCCTACTTATTCATTTTTCTCATTATACCTTTATAGGGGTGTCGAAAAGTGTTAGATTCTGGGTGACTCTATTAACATTACATAAAAAAGAGAGTAAGCATAAACACTCTTACTCCATTTAATAGAAATAATTATTCAAACAAATCTTTTGTTGCTTGTATCCAAGTTTTAGCCATAAGCATATTGCCCAAGGAGTTCATATGAACACCGTCTATTGTAAGAGGAATATCCTTCTTATGTTTTAAAAATGAAATAAATGCCTGATGTGTTGGGACCATTACCGCATTATATTTTTCTGCTAATCGATGGATGATGTCAATATAAGGTTTTAGCATACTGTTTCCTTTTCCCAAAACCTCCTCTGATATAACAGTTGGTTCCATTAAGATGATTGAAGCTTTCGTTTTCTCCTTAGTCTTTATCAGAAGATTTTCAAATACTTCTTCAAAGCGTTGTGGAAACACTTGTTCCATGTCAGGAGTATCTATTTGTCTCCATACATCGTTGATTCCAATGGAAATCGAAACAATATCAGGTTGAAACGAAATAACATCTTGGTCCCACCGCTCAGCTAGATCGATTACCCGATTTCCGCTAATCCCTTTGTTTATCACGTCGAAATCCCTTTGAGGATTGGAAACTTTCAAATAATCATGAAGCAATCGCACATACCCTGTACCTATGCTATCACCCTCATTGATGCCCCACCATGTAATACTGTCACCAATAAAAACAATTCGTTGTTTCACACTTTTCCCCTCCATGTATGTAAATAATTCTCTAGTTTTTCACACACATAATAACTATAAAAAGTTATCAGGCTGTTGGGATTATCTATATCCGATCGAGAGTCGACTTTTAATGGTTCGAGTTCCCTTTTCCAATTTGTTAAGTCAGTGATAATTACACTTAATTCTTCATGCTGATCTACTCTCTCAGGGTCGATTACTCGATATGGAAATAGAGGCACATTCCATTTCGAAACTTCCGAAAGGACAGATTCCAATTTCTCAATCGATTGTTTAGCCTTTATTTGATGCTCTTCGAAGATGGAATAGAAATCTGCTTCAATCTCCTCGAAGTTATCTCCCCAAGTTAACCGTGCAAAAAAATAACTGTTCATCAATTGTAAGGATTCCCATGGAAAATCTAGATTTAACTTTTTCTCATCCTCTTTTGGAATATAAGGAACAATTAGATTAACCATGCGCTTGATTCCTATCTTAGCGTACACTTTTATGTCCTCATGAATTCTGTGAAATAAAGGAGGAAATAAATCGCCCAACATATAATGGTCACTATAATATTCAAAAATAGTGATTTCCTTCTGATTAGCCTTTGTTCTGTAACACCATTCCTGTAAAGCCTCAAACGCTCTCTCTTCTTTTATAAATGATTGCTGATAATTTCTTCCCCAATAAGCAAATAGCGTATTTACTTTACTAGAGACATGTAACCCATCGTGAAGTTCTAACATATCCCATGATAAGCCAGCATTGTAAGCAATATGCTCGACTTCAATAGAAGGAATCTCACGTTTTATGAGTTCAGTGAATTCGATGTAACGAGCTAAAAAACCTTTATTATCGTTTGTCCCTATATCCGCCGGCCATAACGATACTCGTTTAATGGAAGTTGTTTTTTCACTGTAACTTTTAATTTTATCGATCAGTGGAAGCTTCCAGCTATCATCTGAAAAATCAATCTGTCTTTTTTCAGAAACCTTGGAATCCATTAATAAATAATGCATACTATGGCCGCCGATTGTAACGGTAAGTCCTCGTTTTTCAATCTCTTCCTCTATTGTATGTTTTACTTTATCCCATAACATAAAAGTAAAAAATAACTCATTGATATATTGTTTGGCTGCCCAATCGATGATTTGTGTTAAAAAAGGAATGTCATCGTAATTTTCAATAACCAAGCCTCTTCTTACCATGCTTCCACTTTGAATGTCAGATGTTAAAAAACAGTCTTCCCTGTATCCAATTTTTTCTTTAGATAAAAAGTGAACCCATTTGTACCCAAATAATTTTTTACAAAGATGATAAACACCATAAAGTACTGATCTATCATTGTTTCCAATAATGTAAATTTCTCGTTCCTTTTGTATGAATTGAAAAGCATCAATAGATGGATCATCTTTTAATAGAGACTGTTCGATTAAGCCTGTTTCTATAAAATCTTGATCCAGCCCTAACACAAATGAAAACGTGATAGGCTCTTGAACCAGACCTGTATACTTGAGCAGCTCTGCTTTCGCAAACAATATTGTTACGTCATTTTTTAGAGTTGTACATCTAACCACCATTTCACACCTACTCACATTAATCTAAAAGAGATTGATTTAATTCTTTTAAAATAAAGCCAGATAAGATTATTGCATTTGTCCATCCACTTTCTATCACATATGCACCCCAACCGGTGTCACCATTATTTCCAAAATATTCCCCACTGGCTAAATGGTATGACCGCATCCAGCCACCATCAAATTCCTTCTTTGGAGAAGTGATTTGAATGTTTGATAAATAGTGACCTAGTTTCTCATGAAATTTTTTTATCTTTGAGTCGTCTGTTGCTTTCCATGCCTCCCAAGCATTCATGAGTAAGAAATTGTTTGTGTACAATTGGTCCGCAATTCTTTCACCATTCGTTCGGAACACACCGGTATCTTCTTTACCATATCGTTCCGGATCTGGATTATCACTTTCTTCAATTCCACCTTTTTCATGCTGGTTCTCAGATAAGTAATCAAGTACTTCAAATAAACCTTTCCGAATGGTGTCATTCTTAGTGACGGCATACATTTGGGATAATGATAAAAGAAATCTACTATAGCCAGCGGTCTTGCTATACATGAATTTCAAATCCCTTTTATTTTCAAGCATTGTTAACGTACCTTGGTAAGCGGTCTCTAAAAATTTTTCATCCTTCGTCACACAATACGCTTGTATAAAGGCTGCGTGGACAATAGATTCAAAATGAGGGTTCATACTTGCCAACGTGGAATTCTGGAAGTACGCTCTTCCTTTTTCCATTAGTTCTTGTTCACGGATACATTCCGGGCGCAGACCATTTTGATTTTGAGTATGTAAGAGAGCATAAGCTGTTAATAGTCCTCTTTCTTTGTAAACTATTTGACCTGTTTTGCGGTATAAATATAAAAGAACTAGGGCTACCCAACTATTATCATCTGAAAATACTTGGTCTGGCTTTTTTTTCGGGCTTTGGAACCATTTCCAAAAACCATATGTAGCTGAGTTCGGGTCTGTATCCTGATAACCCGCTTCGAATAAATAGTTTAATAATTGATTTGATCTCAGGGTCCATTGAGTCTCTTTCTTATATTCTCCATAAAGATAAAATAAAAGTGCGGTATGAGCATGACAATCCGGTCGAAAATCCTTACTTATATCGCTTCGAATGGAATGGATATTCTCATAAACTCCGAGACTGGCATCATCTTTCGGTAAGATTCCAGAATGTAAAAACCAGTTCATCCCTTTTTCTATTGTTTGTTTATTATCAGATTTCTCTGATGGTTGAATGATAGGTTGGATTGATTGAAGTGGTAAAAGATACTCCATCTGAAACCATTTTATAACGGAATTGCATAACCAATTAGGTCGTAATGTCCATTTCTGTTCATTACCTAAAAAAGAAAACGTTGAAAAAATGGTTTTCCCTTTCCCTTGTTTTTTCACTACAATTCCAGGGTATTGACCATTCTCTTCAGTTTGATGGGTCTCTTTGAAATGACCGATATCTAAAAGCCTTTCCGTATCAAAGGTAAAGCCTGTTAAAAAGGCACCTTGCCATTCTAGTAACTTACCTTTTTTACAAAAGTGGTTATCATTAGAAATCACAAGTTTTTCTAGTCGACGGTTCGTCACCGTAAAATCCTGTTTGAAGCCAAAAAGACGAGAGGACGGAAAGTCCTCACAGTTAATGAGCTCTCCATATAAAATTCCACCATTGTTTATAAAATCCCAAAGTTTTTCAAGTAATTCGTACGATAATTTCATTGGAATCCCATTGTCATTACCATTAATAAAAATGAAAGAGTATTGATCTAGGTTCTCTTTTAAAAGCTGATTGATATCCGAAAAATAATGAGTATGGCTCACAACGCTTTTCATTTGCATACTTTTGTCAACTAGAGCGATCAATATTTATCCACTCCACTCTTTGTCTTGATTCAAATTTTATGGATTTTAGGCCAATCAAGTTCAATTCCTACTTTTACTAAACGCGACTGAAAATCCTTTAAGGTTTCTTCTTGATTTCTCACAGCTTGTGGGATGATTTCATGGTCAATACAATAAGCTGCAAGATGGCCGGCCACTTCCCCAATATTCCACTCCACAGGATGTAATCGATAACAACCATTTGTAAGATGGGTAGTACCAATATTTTTGGAAGCGGGTAACAAATTTTCAACCCGTATTGGTAGTAAACTCCCTAGAGGAATTTGGAATGGATGAGTTGAGATATCAATATAAGTATCCAATCCTGTACTAGGATGTAGGTCTAAACGGTAGCTTCCAATCCCCACACTATCCTCAAAGAAAGTGGAACTCTCTTTCCCATCTATTTCACCGCTGATATGTTGTTCCATTACGGTAAATACAGATTTAATTCTTCTTGATTCACGGATATATGGATACATCGCTAAGCCATCTTCTGTTCCGAGAACATCTTTTCTTAAGCGAATACCAGGATATCCTTTCCCTCCATCTGGACGAGGTGCTTCCGTTTGCATCCAATAAAGCAAGGATAAACTTAATTGTTTGGCATTATACAAATGCTTTTCTTTCTCTTCATCGGTTACATCAATGATAGGACCTAGCCAATAATCGTTTTGTGGCCAGTTGACGACAGTTATATCACTTTGAAACGTTCCTGGTTCAAAGTTATGTTTGTCGAGAATTCTACGATAGTTCCATAGTGAAAAACGATCTGGTTCGTAAAAAAAGGAATATTCAATGGGTTCCAGTGTATGAGGCACAAGTCCCCACCAGCTTAATTGTCTGGCTGGCCAAAACTCTGCCTGATAGTTTTTCCAAAATTCATATTGATCGGGTTTTTCAATTGTATGGTCTTCCCCTTCGATATGATCGATGGCAAAACAATAGGTAAAAGCCTGCATATTGTAAGGTTGTGGCTCGTTTGGTGCATGGGCTTCACCTGTTTCTGCCTGTGATTCAGCTCCAATTACATATTCAACATCAGCAAGGGGTAAAACATCCCCCAACTCTGTAGCGTCCAAGTAATACTTTCCCTTTAATTGGTATGAATGGCCAGTACTTAAATGCTCAACGGTAACAGAACGAACTTGATCATTTTCTGTTTCAGCTTTAATGATTTTATACTCTATTAGTAGCGTCAACCTGCCGTTGCTTATATAGGGCGCAAGCATATCGTAAAGAACTCGCAATGCTACTCTCGGTTCATGGCTTATTCTACTAACAATTGCATTACCAGGATTGAATTGATCATTCAGCCGATTTTTGGTCTTAACTGGAAAATTTGAAAGATAGTATTCTCTTATTTTTCTTCGGAAACTCTGATAGGTTTTCGTTGCTCCAAAGCTTTCAATCCATGGATGCTCATCTGGTGGTACACCCTGGCTTGTTATCTGGCCACCAATCCATTTTGTTTCCTCAGTTAAAACCACGTTTTTTCCAGATTGTAAGGCAGAAAGTGCAGCAGCACATCCTCCAAGGCCTCCACCAATAATGACAATATCTGTTTGCAGTTCTTGGGAGACTTTCATAGCATAACCCCTTTCGTTTTCGTGAGATCGATGTAACTCAAGCTCTAGAATTCAAAACTAGTCAAATCCCATTTTTATTTAAATTAGTTTTACTGGGCTTCTTTTTTCAGAAGATTGATACGCTGCTAGTGCTACCTCTACTGCTTTTAACCCTGAATATCCTGTTGCTAAGGGCGATTTCCCGTCTTTTACACTTGCGACAAAATCCTCAATCAGTCCGGCGTCCATATCATCACCCCAGCCAATCCATTTGTGGCCTTCGTGATTTGAATAATAATCCATTTTTTGTGAGAATGCGTCTATCTTTAATGTCCCATTTGTACCGATAATTTCCATTGTTACATCGCCCCATGTTGGATAAGAGCTGTTTCTTGACCAACTGCAATCTAGTGTGGCAAACATCCCATTTGTAAATTCCATTGTTAGAATTCCACAATCATCAATTGGATGATTAATATATACATTACCGATTTCTGCATAAACTTCCTTCACCTCGGCTCCTGTAAACCATCTCATAATATCGACAACGTGAACCGTATGGTCAAGGACCGCTCCGCCTCCAGACTTCTCTTTGTCAATAAACCAGCCTCCCGGATTTGTTCCCCGATTTGTTCCCTTTATTGCTAAAATCTCTCCCAGTACCCCTTCTTCAATCACTTTTTTAGCATGTTGAATGGGTGTATTAAATCGAACAGGAAAAGCTGTACCTAACAGAACTTGATGTTGTTCACACACGCTTATCATTTCTTCGATATCTTTAAGATTGGTAGCTAACGGTTTTTCACATAAAACATGTTTTCCTGCTTGAGCTGAAGCAAGTACATGGCGATGATGAAGACTGTTTTCAGATGTTACAATAACAGCATCAATATCAGATTCAAGTAAGTCGTGGTAATTTTGATAATAAACTGTATTGAATTGCTGGGAATACTTCTTTCCTCTTTCTTCATTCTCATCGGATATTCCTGCTAATGTGACACCTTCCATATTTTTGATGACAGATGCGTAACTATGGGCGTGCATATGAGCAAAACTTATAATTCCAATTTTCAAATCAGTTCTCCCCCTTCTGACCTATTGAAACCGGTAATCCTGTTTTTAAAGATTGGAGGGCAGCAACAGATATCTCCATTGCCTTATATGCATCTTCGGCTGTAACAATTGGTGTTTCGTTCTTTTGCAAACATGTTAAGAAATGCTCTAGTTCAATATGATACGGCGATTTTTTCAAAGGGCTTTGAGGTACCTCAACACCATTTTGTTCCTCGTTTGATTGTCTAATTGAAAGGAACACAGGCTCTTCTTTTAAACTATCATAATCAATGATTCCACTTTTTCCTGCAAATTCAAATTGAGAGGAAAATGTCTGATGATCCCAAGTACCTTCAACATGAGCAATAACACCTGATTTAAAGACCAATGTAACAATGGCATAATCGAGATGCTCCAGTCCCTTCTCAGAAAGTCCTTTCGTAAATACTCGTTCCACTTCACCAAAAGTCCACCGTAAAAAATCAAAATCGTGAATGATTAAATCAAGTATCACGCCGCCACTTTTAGTTTGGTCAGAGTACCAATCACTCCATCCCGATGGAAAACTTCCTCCTCTTCTTGTTCGAACGATACCAACATTTCCAATTGCGCCATTTTGAACAAGCTCTTTTGCTTTTGCATACTGTGGAAAGAAGCGAACCACATGCCCGACAAATAACTTCACATCTTTTTTCTTACAGTAATCAATCATTTCTTGAGCTTCCTGAAGGGAGTTAGATAATGGCTTTTCGCATATAACATTTATTCCTAAATTTGCAGCTTTTATCACATACTCTTTATGCAGAAAAGTTGGAGCACAAATATCGATCACATCAATCCGTTCGAGATTTTCAACAGCTTCTTCTAAAGTTTGGAAAATCGCTGTATCGTGCTCACCTCTAATTTGTTCAGCTTGCTCTTCTCTGATATCAACAATTCCGACTAATTTGACATCTTTCATTAAATAATAGGCACTAGCGTGGACCATACCCATTGTTCCGGCACCTATCAATAAAATGTTTTGCATACAATCAACCTCTTTCCTTAACTTCCGAAAGTTACTTAATTGGATGAATTATATTTCCATGCAACCATTGGCGATTACTTCTTTGTACCAATGATAGCTTTCCTTTTTTAATCGTTCTTGTGATTGAAAGTCTATATAGACTAAACCAAAGCGTTTGCCATAGCCGTCTGCCCATTCAAAATTATCCATTAACGACCATGCAAGATAACCAATGATGGGAATACCTGATTCAATGGCTCTATTAACGGCCGTTAAATGTTGCTTGTAATAGCGAATTCGGTCTTGGTCATTCACTTTCCCATTAACTAGATCATCCACGCAACAAGCTCCATTTTCCGTTATAATAAGTGGAATATCACCATAACGCTGTACAAGATAATGAAACACATTATAGAAGCCATCTGCATAGATTGGCCAGCCAATATGTGTATGGTTATAATCGATTTCAATATTCTCAATATCTAGTAATCCTTCATTTTCTTTATAACGAGCGACATTACCGGAATAATAGTTTACACCTATAAAATCGATAGGCTGCTGTATGATTTCCATATCTCCTTCTTCAGTATGAAGCTCTGCACCCTTCTTTTTAAACCAATCGACCAAATACTCTGGATACACGCCCTCAAAGATAGGATCTAAAAACCAATCAATATTATGTCCAATCTCTCTTTTACAAGCTTCAATATCTTCAATACGATTACTGTAGGGTTCTCTCCAAGTGGTATTGGTTGCAGTACCAATCTGACCTTCAATCCCTAGTTCACGAAAGATCTTGACAGCCGATCCATGCGCTAAGAGCAAATGGTGGGATACATCAATGGCAAGCTGAAGATTCTGATACCCTGGTGCATGAACCCCTTGATAATTCGATAAAAAGGCAGCACATAACGGCTCATTTATCGTCTGCCAATATTTTACTTTCCCATTGAATTCCTTAAAAATGGTTTCCGCGTATTGGCTAAATGCATCAATGGTATTCCGGTTTGCCCATCCGCCATGATTCTGTAATGCTTGTGGGAGGTCCCAATGATAAAGAGTTAGCATAGGCTCAATTCCCTTATCCACTAAACGGTCAACTAATTTATGGTAATAGTACAACCCTTTCTGATTTAGTTCTCCTTGACCATTTGGATAAATCCTTGGCCATGATACAGAAAAGCGATATACACTTACGCCTAATTCGTCCAATAATTCGATATCTTCTTCATAACGATGATAACTATTACATGCGATATCACCATTATCATTATTCTTTACTTTACCGGGGGTATGGGAAAAGGTATCCCAAATGGATAACCCTCTCCCATCTTCAAAGGCTGCACCTTCAACTTGATAAGCAGCAGTCGCAGTTCCCCATTTCATCCCTTTTGGAAACTGTATAATCGGCATTTGCCTTCCTCCTTACAAATTTACCAATTAAAATTACCTGCTGTAGCTATTCGATGGTAGAAATGATTACCTAACGAACCTTCTGGGATCCCATTTGGACCATCATGAACTAATCTTTTTTCCTCTAATTCTTCAATTCTCTCGATTGAACCTTCAAGCCAATGTGTAATTCGAAGTTTAGTCGTTTCCATTCTGGCAAGTAATCCACCGTAACGGAATTCAATAATTTCCCAGCCGAAAGGTTTATATAGGGAAAACCAGACCTCCCTATGCTTGTTATGAAGAATACTTATTTCGCTCGTTAATGTTTGTAACTCTGTTAAAAGAAGTTTCACCGTTTCCTTATCAACATTGTCATAGGCTTCTTTTAATCGAATTCCCATTTCCGACTTAATACTAAGTACACTTGCAAGATGTTCATAGAATTCAAATAGTAACGATGCATTAGGATTTCGTTCCTTGGCAGCTCTTAATTCAGGAATTAATTTTTGATAATGTGCATTCAATTCAAGTCCACGGATATTTTCATCAAATAAACCAATAAGAAGATCCTGCCATAATAAAAATTTAGAAGCATTTGAGGAGTTTAAATTATTTTCCATTACTCCAGGCGTTTCATCTAATCGATTGAGGGCAAGGAAATCCTCTAAATGGTTACCTGTACAGAAAAGGAAACGTTCTGCTAAATGTTCCTTTGTTACTGTTTGGTGATAGGTATGTTCCGCATATAGCTGGATAACTGGTAATGCAGTTGTAAGTGGGGTTTCACCACCATTGTCACCCCATAACGTCGTAAAAATTTCTCGTAATCCATCTTTTTTACACGCTGATAAAGCAGCTTCTGTCGTTACAAACGCACGTCCATAGTTTGGAGAAATCCCATTCCATGTCCAAGCCCCACCAGCGAAAAGAGTATCTCTTCCTAACTCCTTATGTTTCTGAATATAAGTACGGTAAAACTGTTCATCTGAATGATAATAATCCCAATATACTAGCTCAACATTTTTTGGTATGGAATTAATCGCTTCTTGCGGAATATGTACGTCTTCATCGTAATATTCGCCATGTTTTGATCCTAAGCGGAAATACATATCACTCCAAATCATTGGTTTTAGTCCATGACGCTCTGCAATCGATACAACTTGTTCTAAATGCTTATTCATAATCTCAAATCGATTCTCATATCCGTTTAAATCTAAATAGCGTCCAAGTCCAAGCTGATGCGCTTCATCCATTCCAATATGAATTCGATTGGATTTAAATGGTTTCGAAGCAGCCTGAATCATACTTTCTATAAATTGATAAGTTTTTGATTCACCTACTAATAAAATGTCAGCAGTATCTCTAATTTCCTTAGCATAGCCCCACTTCAAGGCCATTGTTAAGTGAGCGAGAGTTTGGATACAAGGAATCATTTCAATCCCAAGGGCGTCTGCATATTGATCACAAGTCTTAAGTTCATCTTCTGTGTATCTACCACGCATATATCCGAAATACGGATAATCTGGTACTTCATAAGTATCCTCTGTGTAAAGCATGACAACATTTAATCCCATAATTGATAGTTTTCTAAGCAGTGCTTGAACTTCATCTACTTTTAAGACGGCATTCCTAGATACATCCAGCATGACACCACTTGTTTGAAAATGGGGCTGTTCCTTTACCTCAAATTCACCATTCTTTTTATAATTCTCTAACCACACGCCAATTGCACGATAGAAATGAATTTTTTCCTGATAATAAATTTCACCTTTTCCATTCTTATTGCTTACATGGATAGGACCTTTCCTTTGAATAACGGTAATCGGATAGCCTTTTTCATCTAATTCGATACCCAATTCATCGGCTAATAACTCTAATCCTTTTAAAATTGAAGTTGTTTCACCCAATAAATTAATTTGCATATACGATACCTCCTCTTTAATTTTTACAGTAATAATTCTTTATTTATTTCAAAAAAATCTATTTATTACTACGGAAAACGAAATCTCCATCTATTATGGTGCTTTCTACTTGTAATTCATTTGATAAAACGACGAGATCAGCATCATATCCAACTGCAATTCTGCCTTTACGGTCACTAACTCCGCTGACAATAGCTGGATTATAGCTGGCCATTTGCACTGCTTCTTCAATCGGAATACGGCAATTGTGAATGATATATTGAACTGCCTTGTCTAGCGTTAACGAACTTCCCGCAAGGCTTCCGTTCGCCAATGATACTTTTCCGCCTTTTTTGAAGACTGTCTTACCGCCGATTTGATGGCACCCATCTGGTAATTGATTGGTCCCGGTACAATCAGAAATTAATGTAATCTGATCAACCCCCTTCATTTTGTAAAGGAGTTCAATTATTTTTGAATGCACATGAAAGCCATCTGCAATAATCTCACAATGTAATTCTTGTAAATCAAGCGCTGCAAACGCAGCTGTTAAATTACGATGTGTTATCGGACCCATCCCATTGAAACAATGAGTAACTCTTGATAGGCCGTATTTAATCGCCTTTTCCATTTCCTCATAGGACGCATTTGTATGTCCCGCAGAAATGGCAACCTTCTTTTCCTTTAATACTTGAATTACATCGGTTGCGTTTGGAAGCTCAGGCGCCAATGTAACAATTCGTATCACATCACAAGCCATTCGAAGGATCGATTGTACTTCATCTATAGCTGGATCTAGTATGTACTTCGCATTTTGAGCACCTCTAAATTTTTGATTAATCCATGGTCCTTCTAAATGAACACCCAATAATTGGGCACCACCAGGATTTTCGGCGACTATTTGTTTACTTAATAAAAGGAAGGTTTTAATATCTTCTAAAGTGGCTGCCCTTGATGTTGACAAGAAACTTGTCACACCAAAAGATGGGAGCCCATTTTGAATGCGATAAAAACCTTCCTTTGTACGATCCATAAAATCTTGACCATTTAGACCATGTATATGTGTATCTATAAAACCTGGACAGATCCACCCTTCTACTTGGTAGTAAGGCAGATCTTCCATGTTTTTTTTGCCAACGAAAATGATTTTTCCATCTTTGATTTCGATGATCATATTTTTATCTATTCTCTTATCAGTAACAACATTTCCTTGTAAGTAAAAGTGGTTACACATCATATGACTTCAAAACCCTTCCGTTTTATGCCTAATTCCACGTACTACGTATACTTAATTATTTTTGTAAGTGTAGTAGATTCTTTATTTAACAGATTTTCAAATTCTTGAGGTGCATCTACAATTTCAACAACCTCTGAAATAAACGGCTTGACATCAATCCGTTTTTCTTTAATAAGTCGAATATATTCCTCTAAGTTCCTGCCTTCTGTCCAGCGAACATATTCATATGGATAATCAATTGCTTCCCTTTCATATACACTGTCGTATCTTCCAGGACCACCTGCTCGAGAAATAAGTAACTGAGCCTCTTTACCAAACATTAAGTCTCTTGGAAAGTCAGGTTCAATGTCACCTACGATGACTGCTTTTCCTTTGTTGCGGATCCATTTCAAACATTCATAAGTGAGTGGAGAGCGCTTTCCTCCCGCACATAAAAGTACGGCATCTGCACCATGGGATTTGGTATGAACCCGAATAGCTTCTTCCAGCTCTTCAACAGTCGCAACTGATTTAATATTGTCTTCCTTCAGCATTTCTACTCGACTTTCGTGAAGATCATACGCTATTACATTATAGGCTGCTGCATTGGCTATTTTGGCAATTAATTGTCCCAATACTCCTAATCCTACGATTACGGCTGTTTCACCAAATTGGAGATTTGCAATACGAAGCGCATGAATGGCAATCGCACCAAGTCCGCCTAAGGCTGCTTCCTTCGGATCGACATGTTCGGGAAGTTTAGCATACAAGGTTTTCGGAACTCTTAATATTTCATCATGATGAACATATGGTGCACCGTAACAAGCAACAAGATCCCCTTTTTTCACATCGGTAATGTCACTACCACATTCAACGACCTCACCCATTGCACTGTAACCAAGATGAACCTGTTTATTTTCACTAATGGATAGCATCGATAGTTCAGTGCCTGGTGAAATGACTGAATACAATGTTTTAACTAATATATAAGAAGGCTTTCCTTCTAGGCTTGGTACTTCATCTTCAATGATTTCAACTTTTTGGTTGAGGGCTACAATTCTTTTCATTTGAAATCCTTCTTCCGTTAATTATTTAGACAGCCACTTTGATAAATTTGCTTTTACAAATTCATCATCATTTAGGTGTGGGTAGCTAGTATAAATACGGTCTAACTCTTCTGCTTGACCAGGACTTAAAACTTCACGATCCACTAAACACCAATTGCCTTGAAGTAGTCCTTGTCTTGCTAAGATTTCATTAATGCCAGCTATACTGCCTTTAAAGCTATTTCGAGAATCAAATATCGCTGCATTGGCATCTGTAATTTGTTGCCCAAGTGTTAATAACCCATTTGGTACTGATTTCTGACCTCTTACCACTTTAATTTCCTCAAACGTGTCCACAACTGTTTTTGTCCAGACAGACCAGTGTCCGAGTAAACCCCCAACGATTTTCTTCTCCACTTTTTGATTGCCAACATTAAATTCAAATGTTGTAAGTAAATCATTGATAATGTTATCATCATTACCCGTGTAAAGAGCGATTTCCTCATTTCGAGGCGATTGGCAAACCGCGCGAACAACGTCAATTGAACAATATCGATCGAAAGGAGCTATTTTTATCGCGTATACATTTGGAATTGAAGCAAATCGTTCCCAAAACTCATACGAGAAAATCCTGCCTCCTACTGCAGGTTGTAAATAAAAACCGAATACTGGAATAACTTCTGCTACTTTTTCAGCGCGTTCAATTAATTCATCCTCGGATACATGATTCAAGCCACCCATGCTCAATAATCCTAAGTCATAGCCAACCTCTTTACTGAACGTTGCCTCTCTAAGAGCCTGTTCAGTAGGTCCGCATATTCCTGCGACTTTAATAAAATGCTCAGGAACATTGGCACGTTTCGTTTCCTCAATCGCGATTGTTAATACTCTTTCATAAAGATTAAATTCAGGATCACGAATTTCAAACTGTGTTGTATGGACTCCTACTGCAATACCGCCTACCCCTGCATCAATATAGTAGCGTGTTAAGGCGCGTTGACCTGATTCATCAAGTTGTCTTGCTTCAGTTAACGCTAGCGGATGAGCAGGAATTACGGTGCCCTCATGAAGCTTTTTCTTAACAGCCTCTTTCAGCATTAAAATGCACCTTCTCTTTCTTGGAAATGTGTCGGTTTATTGATCGTATGACCATCGCTTACAACCCAATCTGCAATCATATCAATCATTTGTTGAACAGTTACTTTTGGATAACCAAATAATTTATGAGCTTGATAAGCATTGTTTAGTAATGCCGTAGGGCTTTCATTATTCACGAATACAGGTTCTTTTTCCATTCGTTTACCAAATTCCGTTGCAAGCCATCTAACTGACAATGTTTCAGGTCCTGTTACATTAATGATTTTTGGTGGATAATTTGTATGCAACAAGGAGCGAATCGCATATTCATTGGCATCTCCCTGCCAGATCACATTGACATTGCCCATTGTTAGATCAATGGGCTTCCCATTGTGTACGGATTTTGCAATTTCTAGTAATACTCCATAGCGTAGGTCAATCGCATAGTTTAAGCGAAAATGAACGATTGGTGTTTGATTTTTATGAGAAAAGTAAGTAAGAACTCGTTCTCTACCTAAGCAGGATTGTGCATATTCACCAACAGGATTAGGCGTCACATCCTCTGTACAACCATTGCTTAAAACAGAAGTGAGTGGATAAACATTTCCTGTTGAAAAAGACACAATTCGTGAATCTTTAAACTTTTCTGCGACCCGTCCTGGAAGATACGCGTTCATAGCCCATGTCCGATATTCATTCCCAACTGTTCCAAATTTTGTACCTGCCATAAAGATAATGTTCTTTAGATTAGGTAGGTTTTGGAGGTCATCTTCCTTTAAAAAATCCGCTTTGATTGTTTCAATTCCACTCGCTTCTAGTTCATCTATTAAACTCTCATCTGAGAATCTTGCAACACCAATTACTTTTTTCGGAAGACCTGACTGCTCTACAGCTCTTTTTGCTAATTTCGCTAATGTCGGCCCCATTTTTCCGCTTACGCCTAATATCATAATATCTCCGTCTAGTTTTTGGATGTCCTTTATTAAATTGGTGCTCGGTGTAGACATAAAATCTTCTAATTCAGCAATCGTTTTCATTTAAATCCTCCTCATATATATTTGACATTTCATTAGGAAAAACATGGTTATTTACTGATTACCTAAATTGTATATTTGGGAATATTAAAAGACAAGTCTCTTAAATGTCTTTAAGTAAAACCTCTTTTATCATTGACAATTGGATAAGTTCCTCTTAATCTAATAATAAGATTATTAAAAGACATATTAAAGAAATGTCTTTAAATGGAGATGACATGATGAAAACAAACCAATTATCAGATCATGGTACTGAAATTATTATTGGCATTGTTAGTCCTGAAGCACTTGAAAAGGAAATAATGAAAGCGCTTGAAGCATTCCCGAATTTTCAGCCACTATTTCTACATTCAACACCCTCATCTATTGATCCGGAGGTTATGACAGCTTTGATCAATAAAGTGGAAGTTCTTTTGTTTACGGAATTTCCAACTTATTTCAAAGCCAAACAGCTAATCGACTTTTCAATACCAGCGCATTACGTTCCCATAATGGGAACTGGACTTTATCGGTCTTTGTTCCTGATAAATAATCAGTATGATACTAAACATTTCTCTATAGATACGGTTGAAGAAAAATATATCCGTCGGATCCTGTATGAATTAAATGAAACGAACTATGTATGTACATCCTATCCCACTTCTATTCAGCCTGATTGTTTTGAGGAAATTGTCTATTTTCACAAAGACAACTATAAACAATATGGTTCCATTGCCATCACTGGCGTTCAGGAAATCGCACAAAAGCTTTCGGAATTGTCTATACCGTATGAATGGGTTACCCCTACTTATCAGGACCTTATTGTATCCCTCGAACGTGCATTACTTGCAACGGAAGCTCGTAAACATAAGGAATCTCAAATCGTTTTTGGGATAATTGATATTGACAAGTTTGATAAAGCTACAGAAAAATACACATCCGAACATGAAGTACAATTATTTAAACTAAAATTCCAACAAATCATGTTAAATTACACAAAGCTCCTTGATGGTCATTTGATTAATTCCGGTGGAGAAGAATTTTCGTTTATCACCACACGCGGTATCTTCGAAAGAGAAACACGCGGTTATAAGTTCATCCCCTTATTGAATTCGGTTAAAACAGAGCTTGGTGTTTCCATCAGCATTGGTGTTGGCTTTGGTCTCTCAGCCGCTGAAGCTGGTAATCACGCGAGATTAGCACTCCGACAATCAAAAGAATTAGGCGGTAATGTTTGTTACATCGTCCGTGAAGACCAAAGTGTGATTGGACCAGTTGATATGATAACCGATACTCAGTATGAAAAATACGACCTATCTATTACAGACGCAGAACTACTGCAAAAAGCAGAAAAAGCTGGAATGTCTGCTGCCTATATGACAAAGCTTATGGCAAGGGTAGCACGCCATAAGAAATTTGATTATACAGCCCAAGAGTTAGCTGACACATTGAACATAACAACAAGGAGTGCCCATCGTATCCTATTAAAATGGATGGATGCCAACTTGGTAGATATAGTAGGCGAAGAAAAGATCACCTACAAAGGAAGACCAAGACGAATTTATAGGCTTAGCTTTATTATTGATGAAAACGAATAAAGAGCAATGTATGTTTAAATAAAATGGCGGGTAAAAGTATTTACCCGCTGTTTTGTTGTGCAGTAGTAATCAATTCTGTCACTATACATACACCCGTTTTCCTGTCTCTTTACTTTCATTAGCTGCTTCAATAAAGCGAATGATTTCTATCGTTTCATGTAGAGGAACACTGGTTTTACCGTTGTTAAAAAAGTTAATAATTTCTTCTAATAAGCTAGCATAAAATGGTTTCGTGGAAGAAGAAATCGCCACATAATGATTCCCTTTTTCAAAGTGAATAATCGCACCGAATTCACCATTTCCTCTTCTACTGCCTCTTATTGTGCCAATCCTTCCATCTTCCCATTGTGAAACAATTAAATCAGAGTCCACAGTAGATACAGAAGTTACATGCTGGGCCCCACAGCCTAAAATGGCATAAAGCATCTCAATCGAATGTATCCCGTACCAAAAATACCCCGGTTGAGTGTCAACCATGTCCATTGGTCCAAAACAGTCGGCTCCAATGATTTTTCCTTTATCTTGAATCCCAATTGCCTTTCTTACCTCTTCGGCAAATCGTAATGCAGAAGAACTCATGATTGGAGTACCGTATTGTTCAGATAGTTTCACCATTTCAGTAGCTTCTCTTGAGGATAGACAAAATGGTTTGTCGACAAATAGTGGCTTTTGATAGCCTACAAGTTTCTTCACCTGTTCAAGATGAGTGCGACCATCAACAGACTCTAGTAGTATTGCATCACATGTCTCTGCTACTTCCTCAATCGTCTTAACCAATTGAACACCACATTGTTCTACTTCCTTTGTTATCCCCTCTATACGAGAATAACTCAACACAAAATCAGACGATCCAACCGGACAGGCTACAGTTACCTTACCACCCTTTATATAAAAGGGGTTGGTCGGATCATTTAACAATTTTGTAAAAGCAGATGCATGTGAAGTATCTAACCCAATCATTCCTATTTTTATATCCCTCATATCATAACTCCTCTATAAACCCAAGATAGATTATTTAAGTCCTGATAGCTGAATGCCTTCTGTAAAATACTTCTGGAAGAACAAGAAGATTAGAAAGGTCGGGATAAATGAAATAGTAGAACCTGCCATCTCAATTCCAAAGTTCCCTTCCTTGCTTAACGTAGAAGCTAACCCAACCGTGATTGGAAACATTTTTTCATTTGTCATATAAATCAGAGGTTGAAATAAATCGTTCCAGTTACTTACAAATGCGAACGTTCCAACAGTAGCAATGGATGGGAATGCTAATGGCATATAAATCTTTCGAAATACATGAAAATCATTGGCTCCATCCATCCTTGCTGCTTCATCTAATTCCATAGGAATACCCTGCATAAATTGACGTACTAAAAACACACCCATAATTGCCCAAAGTTCAGGAACAATCAATGCTTGATATTCATTAATCCACCCAAATTTTGAAAACATGATAAACTTCGGAATGATCAGCAATTGCGATGGAATCATGATGACAGCCATGAAAGTCCAGAATATAAATTCCCTTCCAAAGAATTGCTTTCTTGCAAATATATAGCCTAATAACCCCGCAAAAAACATTTGTGAAAATACAGGGATAACAGTTATTACAACAGAGTTCATAATCCATCGTAAGAAGTTATCATTCCGAAAGAGATACGTAAAGTTATTGATAGATGGATCACTAGGAATCCAAAATAATGGGTCCATTGCTGCAAATGTCGTTTCTTTAAATGAACTTAACACCATGATCAGAAATGGAAGGAGAAAGCAAAAGCCCAAGAAGATTGTGACAATATATTTCATTATTTTTGTAAACAAGTTCGTTCATCTCCCTTACAACTCTCAACTATTAATAGATACCTTGATCCTTACCAAAATATTTTCTCTGAATGAGTGATATAACTAAGATTATTGCGAATAATACGTAAGATAATACGGCTGCGTAGCTAAAGTTCAAATTCGTGAATCCTATTTGATAAAGATAAAAAACAATGGTACTTGTCGAGAAATTTGGTCCTCCGTTTGTTAATAGGAAAGCAGAATCAAAGATTTGGAAAGAACCAATTGTTGTAATGATTAGCACATAGAAATGAATCGGTTTTAATAATGGGAAAGTAATTAACCAAAAGGATTTTAAAGGTGAAGCACCATCGATTTTTGCGGCTTCATACATATCTTTTGGAATGGACTGCAGCCCTGCAAAATAATATATCATTGTACTTCCAGATACTTTGAAAATACTCAAACCAGCCAATACAATTAGGGCTTGTGAAGAATCAGATAAAAATAATTGAGCATCAACACCTAAAAAACTCAGCAGGTAGTTGACAAATCCTGCTTCCGTTCCTGAAAACAGCCATTCCCATATCCCTGCCACAACAACAAATGATGTAACAACAGGTAGGAAGAATATCCCTTTAAAAATTTTCGTAAAACGAATTCCTGATTTTATGACAAGCGCTAAAATCAAACCTATTGCCATTGTAGGGACTATATAATAGAAGGAAAATAAAACCGTGTTCCAAATTGATTTTAAAGCAATCGGATCATCAAATAATTGTTTCCAGTTTCGTAGCCCAACAAACTCAGAAGTACCAATAATCCGATAATTGAGAAATGTTAATACGAAGCTATAAACAAATGGAATGACTTGAAATATTAAAAAATGGATTAAGACGGGTGTCAGTACAATATAAACAATCCCATTTTTTTTCAATTCTTCTTTTATCCTGTTTTTTAAAGGAGGCTTGACCTTTTTTAGAGTTTCTAGAGGTACCGTGTTATGAGTTTCTATGACCTTTTCCAAGCTATCACCTTATTTCTTTATTAATTTACATAAGTTTTAGTAAACAAAGTAAACATTTAATAAACAGAGAGTCTTATTCGCAAGGAATAAAACTCTCTTTACGTAAGAAGCTATTTGTTTACGGCTTCGCTAATTCAGCTTCAATTGCTTCAGCTGCTGCATCTGCTGCTTCTTGAGGAGTTTTTTCTCCTGCCATCATTGTCTGTATTTCAGCTTGAATAAATGGCATGATTGCACGCCCTTTTGGATGAATGACACCAGGTAATGCAAATTCAGTGTATGTTGCGAGTTGGCTCATGTATTTGTTTGAATCAAAGATATCTTTTGCCTCTTCTTGAGTTGGGATATACTGAGTAACTGTATTAAAAATACGTTGGTTTTCAGCATTTGTAACTGCTTTTACAAATTCTGCAGCTGCATCAGGATTATCACTGTTTGAAGGAACAACGAACATTCCTGTCGTACCATATGTTAATTGCTTTTCACCCGTTAAAGGTGGAGCAATTGCGAAATCAAATTTACCTTCTTTTTCCATCATTGTAATACTTATTCCAGATCCAAGTTGTGCCATTATTTTTCCAGCGAACCATAATTCATCTTGTGTGGTTGCTGTAATAGAATCTTCTGGAATATATCCTTTTTGATAGAAATTATTAATCATCTCGAACGCTTTCACACTTTCAGGGCTGTTGATTAACACTTCATTGTCTTCTGTTACAACATCTCCACCAGCTTGCCAAATCCAAGGGTAGATCGTTCCGTTCATGGAACCTCCTCCCAGATAGTTTAATGCATAGAAACCTTTTTCTTTTGCTTTAGCTGCCCACGCGTCAAATTCTTCCCATGTTTTTGGAAGGTTTGCTGGGTCTTCACCAATCGCTTTAACGACATCTAAATTATAAAGGAATGTATAGGCTTCTTGCAGGATCGGCAATCCATACTTCTTGTCTTTCCATGTAGTGGATACTAATGCAGTATCAACAAACCCTTCAAGATCGGATTCTTTTAAGTATGGGTCTAATTCTAGAAGCATTCCAACATCTGCATATTGTGGCATTTGGTCAGGAATAGCATAGAATACATCCGGTCCATTGTTAGCCGCCAAAGCCGTTAGCACTTTTTGGTCTCTGTTTGCCCATGGAATGGTCTCAATATTCACCTCTACATCTGGAAACTCTTTATTGTAATTGGCTGTGATTTCTTTCCACATTTCCTCTTCTTTTGTAGCATCACCTGTATAAGGATGTACCCATACCGTGATTTCACCATCCACTTTTCCATCTTCTTTAGGTTCAGTATTAGAGTCATTGCTACATGCTGAGAAAAGTAAGCTACCTGAAAGCAAAAGTGCCATGAACGAAAAACGTTTCTTTTTCATCTACGAATTACCCCCTATTAAGTTCAAAAATTAAAATCTGAAAGACTAACAATTTGCCACTATATCTTTTATCCATCCCCCCTTTACATAAATCAATTGTCTGAAAACACACAAAATTGAAAGCCTATACATTTGATGTTAAAAAAATTCAGCAATTTCAAATAGTTTTACTAACCTTATTCTAGTTCCTTTGAATTATTGTGACAAGTCTATAAACTGTCTTTAATAAAAAATTGGAATTAATTTAGTACCCTGACAATTACATAGCAATCATACATAGTTCAAACCTTGTGGAAATGGAAACGGAATCGGAAATAGTTCCCCTATATATGAATCTACATTTTTATCTCCTTTTAAGATTAGCTCTTCCAGCTCCAGATTACTGATTGTAACAGAATCCTTAGTATATGTAAGGCTTTTATTGTTTTCATCTATATTTAAAATCTGGAGCTTATCTTTAAAATAAGGAGCAAGCTGCTGCAAAAGCAACTCTAGATTCATAATTTTAATCGTTCCCGGAAATGATTGTTCTACTTTTTCCGGTAATGGATCAAGCTTTTGTAACAACTCTTTTTCATAAGCTGGCACATTAAATAGTAAGGATTTTATCCCGTATGTAAATGCTTCTGTAAGCAAACTCAGAACGGCTACTGGGTCTCCTCCCCATTCAATAATTCGAGACTCAACGTTTTCTTGTTCCTGATATGGCTCTCCAAATATTAAAAATGCTTTTATTTCCTTGTTCTCTTCTGCAACAAGAACCTTGTGCTTCATTTTGAAAATACTAGCAAATCCAGCCGACTCATTGAGTTGAGCCATTTCAAATAAACTTTGTTCATAACGTATTGGTCGGCGATGACTTAGTTTTCTCATTTGAAACCAGTCTGTAGGCTGGAGCTCACGAACATGATAAGCTTTCTCCGGCTTTAGGTCGTACTGATGAAGCTTATATTGCTTCAACTTTCCATAAAACGTGCAACCTTGTTTGATGTAGAGTGGCAAATCTCCAGAAATAAAGAGAATTGAAGCCCCTGACTTGTTGACATGATCAAAAATCATTTGTAAAAGCGTGTTGGCTAACCCTCTTTTCCTGTAATCTGGCTCCGTGCATACAGCACCTATTGAATAAGCTTGAACTTCTGCGCCTTCTATATGAAGTACAGATGGCACCAATCCAATAAAGGAAACTAATCTACCTTCCATAAAAGCACCATATGATTGATGGAAGGCTTGTGAGAAAACTTGTGGAAACGCAACTCCCATGGAGACGTGGCCTTCCTTGCGAAACACTTTATCTGCCAATTCAATTGCCTGCTGAAAATCGCTTTTTTCTAGTAACCGGTATTCAACCATTTAATTCACCTCACCTTTTTACATTTCATTAGGAATAACAAGAATTAGAGGACAACTTCTTATCCTCTCAGCAAAAATGTAATCGCTAACAGTTTGAATCATGTTATAATACAACTAAACTTTCTGAACTTACTTTCTATTTTATTTGAAATTTTATAAGTGACAAGTCTATTAAGTGTCTTTAATTTGTTCCGTATATATTTTTTTCATAATGAGGTGACATATAGTGGGTGGCTGGGAAAAATTTAATCATTATGCGTCGTGGATGGTAAAAATAGCTTATTTAAATTTACTGTGGATCGGCTATACTATTGTAGGATTAGGGGTATTTGGCTTATTCCCCGCAACGGGTGCCATGTTTGCTATTGTTCAAAAATGGATGCGAAACGAACCAGTTGATCGTATATTTCATTCGTTTTGGAAAATCTTTAGAAAAGAATTTATCTCCCTAAACAAGTTTGGGCTATTCTTTATCTTGATCGGCTATGTATTAGTGTATGACTTTATGTTTGTATATAAGAATGTGGACAAGCTACAGTTGCTGTTTCCAGTGCTCCTGTTTTTAGCGATTTGTTATTTGGTAACGTTACTATATTTCTTTCCTATCTACACGAAATTTAAGTTGAAATACTTTCAATATGTAAAACAATCATTTTTACTAGGTGCTAGTTCCCTTATAGAGACAATTCTTATTTTCACAGCTTGCATGCTGCTTGGTATTATTCTAAATTTTATACCAGGGATTATCCCATTGTTTACAGGAAGTGTAATGGCTGTAGTGGTTACGTGGTGCAGCAACCGTGCCCTTGCGAAAATGAAAAACCGGAAAAAAATTGTGACGTTTTAATAAATATCTGGCTTCTTATAAAACAAATTGAACTTTTAATAATCATAAAGCAAAAAGACTAGGATAAACGAATCCTAGTTTTTTCTTTGCTGACTTGTTGATACATACTCTTACCAAATTTCATTTTGGGTTACTGTTTCCCCACCACCCCTTCTTTCTGAAGTAAAACGCAATCATAAGGCCAATTCCAAACATAAGAATGAGGACATACACGTAGCCAAATTCCCATTTTAATTCAGGTATGAGCTCAAAATTCATTCCATACATACCTGCAATAAAAGTCATTGGGATAAAAATGACGCTCACTAAAGTTAGCGTCTTCATAATCGCGTTCGTATGATCTGCTTTTAGAGACATTTGTAAATCAAACACTCCACTTAACGTCTCAATAAAAGTATCAAATGCACTTATCACCCTTTGAAAATTGTTTTCTAATGTTTTTAAGTAAATCCCTGAGTCTTCATTAATGATAGTTGTTTCGGCATTCCCGATATCCCTAATCACACTCTCCTGTGCCTCGACTACCTGTCTTAAATGATGAATCCTCCCTTTCCAATTATAAACACTGTGACCAATTTCATTGGCAAAGGGAGTTTTAAATACATTCCTTTCAAGCATTTGAATCTCATTAGAAACATAATCAACAGCTTCTAAATAATATTTACTTACCTCCTCCAACATATGATAAAGAATATGACCAGGACTGGACATGTGATTTGGGTGGTCTTTAAAATCCTCGATTAGGGCAGAGAGAATCTCTATGTCATTTTTTTCTTCGTGAGAAATGACATAATTCTCACCCATTAAGATACTTATTCTTACATTTTTATAATCTTCTTTAATTGCAAATGTCGATACATACATATGGTTTTTATAAAAGTCCATTCTAGGTGTTTCACTAAAAGAGGCTATGGCATTTGCCGCAAGAGGGTGCAACTGCAGCGTTTCAATTATCTTTTCTAATTGATGTTTATTTGAGTAGGTAAGATGAACCCAAACCGTATCCCCTTTTTGGTGTGGCAGTGAAAAATTAAACAATTCCTGTATGGATGTTTTGTTAGATCTATACAGTAAAACGGAAGGGTGATTCTTGTTCTCGGCTTCAATTTCCATTTAACATAATCCTTTCGCTATTTTTTATTTATTATGTAATACTGGAGGAATTTTATAAATTTATTATTTTAGGAAGAGCTGGAATGAATTTGTTTTCTATGAGATTTCAGGATGTGATTCATTTTGTAAACGAAGAAATTGTGTTTCTGTTTGAACACTAGCATGCTACGGAGAAATTCGGTGTTATCTTTGTCTTTAACGTGTTAATAATGATCATTTTTTTCCACATTTATTAATGAACAATTTCATGAATTCCAAGATTCTACTTAAAGTCCGTTAAAAGTCTTGATTATTGCAATTATTCTTATACACTTTTAAGTAAGTTTGAAAGAGTTATCATGTATAAGCCCATCTAAGGAGGATATCAAAATGGATTTCAGTCAATTACATTATTATGTTCCTACCCCAAAAACTAATGAACCGTCTGTCATACAAAGAGATTTAATCGTTTATGGTGCAACTCCTGCAGGAATTACATCAGCAATACAGGCAAAATGTATGGGTCTATCTGTCGTCATTGCCGAATTCAGCAAGAATGTTGGTGGCATTACTGCAAGTGGTTTGGGGGCCTCTGATATTGGCGCAAAGGAAGCAATAGGTGGTTTATCAAGAGTATTCTTTCAGGAGTTAGGAAACTATTACAATACAAACGAACAGTGGACTTTTGAACCGAAAGCAGCCAAATATGTATTTGAAAAATGGCTCAAGGACTACGAGATTGAAGTTATTTATAATCAGCATGTAGTAGAAGTTAAAAAAGAGAATAACAGGATAACAGAAATATTGATGGAAGATGGAACTACATATATTGGAGAATTTTTCATTGACACTAGCTATGAGGGAGACGTAATGGCGAAAGCAGGTGTCAGATACTTTGTTGGCAGAGAATCGAACGCCACTTACAAAGAAAGATACAATGGAATCCAATTTGGACACCCCCACCATCAATTTGAAAAATGGATTGATCCGTATGTAATTGAGGGTGACCCTTCAAGTGGAATATTGCCTGGTAATACAGAAACTGCCCTTGAAACCATTGGCTATCAAGGTCAAGGCGACAAGCGAATTCAAGCCTATAATTTTCGAATATGTTTAACAAAAACAACTGCTAATCGTGTTCCATTTCCGAAACCTTCCTCCTATGACCGGGAGCGCTTTGCGTTGTTATTACGTTATATCAATGCGGGAGTATGGGATGCAATGAATCTACATACCTTGTTACCTAACGGAAAGACGGATTTAAATAATTACGGAGGATTTTCAACAGACTATATCGGGATGAATTATGAATGGCCGGACGGAGATTACGAAACACGCGAAAGAATCTTCCAAGACCATTTTACATATAATCTCGGATTGCTCTATTTTTTAGCCAATGATGAACAAGTTCCAGAAGAGATTCGAGACGAGGTCTCCCAATGGGGTTTAGCACGAGATGAATTCGAAGAAACTGGACATTGGCCTCATCAACTCTATATTCGAGAAGCTAAAAGAATGATAGCGGATTATGTAATGACAGATCATAATTGTTTAGGTGACGTAACCGTTGAAGATTCTATCGGACTCGCATCCTATCAAATGGATTCTCATCATGTTAGAAGATTACTTATTGATGGACGTGTCTATAATGAAGGTGACGTTGAAATACCGATATCACCATATCCAATCTCCTATCGTTCAATACGTCCAAAGGCTGAAGAGTGCACAAACTTACTCGTTCCCGTATGTTTATCAAGTTCACATATTGCCTATGGTTCAATACGGATGGAGCCCGTGTTCATGATTTTAGGTCAATCAGCAGGGGCAGCCGCCGCTTTAGCCCATAAAAATAAAACAACCGTACAAGGTATATCTTATGAACAGAAAAAAAAGAATTACTCTCTTACGGACAAGTACTACAATGGGACGATTCAATTGAAGATGACCCGGTGTTACGAATGAAGGAAACGTTTGGGAAGAAATAAACTGAAGGACTACATTTCAATGATAATGTAGTCCTTTTTCTTGTTACTTTAAAATTTTTACCGTGATTGTTTGGTCCTCTCTAATATCTAAGAATTCTTTGCTATTTAAAGAGGAAACCATAGAATTTTTCAAAATAGAAATACTAGTTGTGTCTATATTTTTGTTTGCTTTGAATTTAAGTACAGCAATTTTGTCATCTTCCTCGAGTGACTTTCCTGTAGGTAATGTAGCTGATATTTTTACTTTGCCAGATTCCTTTTCCACTTCTAATTCTGTACCCTTCTCACTAAATGGGCCAACCCCTTTTGCTGTTATGAACTTTAGATCTTTTTCGTTGTAGTCTAGTTGAGCTATCAATTTATCAAGTTGATTTACCTGATTGGCGTAGAGAGCTACCTCAAACACTTCACCTTGTTTAACATGTAATGGACCATTAAGATGTAATTTTCCTGGATGTGTTTTATCTGTAATGCTTACCTTATTCATTAATGTTCGGTTAGAACGTGGCGAATAGTAAAGATGTCCATCCTCCCCTATCGTGAATGCTTCAGAATCCTCAAAGTAATGAAAATCAAGGGTAATCGGATCAATAGCAACTAATCGGCGACCAAGCTGCATGTAAAGAATATCAAGATGCCATTCGACATTATAAGCACCCCATTGACCCCAAGAACCATCAGATGGGAATAGATTTTTATACTTAATTAAAGCAAGTGATTCTGGATCAAGCGCAAAAACAATTCCATTTACAGCTCCCCAAAGTAACCCATCAGGACCAATTGAAAGTCCACCAATTGCGGGAGGGCTATAAAGTCCAGGAATATCTAAAGAAATTTCTTTAAGTTTCTTTTCATTTTTGATATCCCATACAAAGACTTTAGCTTCAGTTGCCTTTGTTTGAGAACTTAATCCACCATTAATACTAGTTGAGCCATAAATTTTTCCGTCTTTATGTGCTAAAGAAATAATACTTTGATTTTCAACTATATTCCGGTGCACTTTGTAGGATTCTTTTGGGTTTTGACCAGCAGGGTCATATACCATTAGCGCCCCACCAAGTTCACCATAGTCAGGTATCGATCCTAAATAGATTTTTCCTCTGACTTCAATTCCACTTATTGGACGGTCCTGTGCTTCTCCAATATTAAATAGTTTCTTAGGTTTATCACCACTTGCTGGGATATATTCCTCAAAAGCCCCTCCCGGATAAACTCCGAAGTAGACTTTGTCTTGATAAGGAATGACTGCCCCAGCTTGCCCCATTGGGAAAAGCTTCAATCCTTCTGTAAACACATCATATTCAGCTGCCTTTGAAGCTTGCATACCGGTAATATAAACTTTTCCGTTTGCTCCCTTCTTAAATACATGAGTGATAGAAGGTGATGGTGGCAAGAAATTAGTAATGGTTTTGATTTTTCCAGTAGCTGGATTAAAAAAGATATAGCTACCTGCAAAATTCATCGTAACCAAACTTGTACCTGGGAGTTCAGGGTCCGGTGATTCAACCCAATCTACCCCTCTGAATCCTGTACCAAAATCTACAATTTCAACTAACTCAAATGTATTGACATCAAAGGAAGCAATTTTCCCGTTAAAGGGCATGTAAATCTTCCCATCAAGAGATGTTTTCGGAAGATGGAGACCGGAACTACTGTTTTCTATTTTAATATCTTCCCATTTTTCCGCCTCCAAATTATATACATACCTTGTTTGTGACGTTTCAAAACGTGCAATTAACAGTCTGTCATCGACAATATCTAAGTCATATACATAGCCTTCTTCATTTAGAGGAGAAGCTATTTCAATCTTTTCGCCTGTTTTTACATCAAGTTTATAAATCTCTCCAAGCGATGTTCCACCATACACATATCCATTGCTATAATCAATCGAACGGACATATTCTTGGCTAATATGACCCATTAGTCGACCATAATCATGTGCTGTTTGGGTAGAAGGATCATATTTAATAATTTTCCCTAATGGACCTGTTGCAATATATACATTGCCCTCTTCGTCATGCTCAAGTGCCCAAAACACATTCTCGGTACTATGTGTATAGACCTTTTTAATGTCCTTATTTATCGGAGAATACACCCACAACTGTCCACCTGCAGCAACATATACGTCACCGTTCGGTACAACCGTATGGCTCCAAACATCTCCTGCACCTTCCATCGGTAAGCTACGGATAAGTTTATGCTCATCAATATTGATTACATGGAATATTGGCGGAATTCCTTTCACGGTTGTATACATGACATTAACACCATCTTCCACGCCAGTTTGTCCATCAAACAAACCGATTGTATCTGCAATCGGGGGGTTGAGATTTTTAGGCTGGCTAAAAGATAAGTTTGCTAGTTTTTCATTTATTTCTCCAATTGTAATCAATGAAGTTTGATCGCGTCCAAGCTTAAATTCATTATTCATGACTGTTTCTTTACTTAAGACTGTCCATGCTTGCCCAGACTCAGAACCTGCTTTGAATTGTAATTGAACCATACTTGAGTCAGATTTTATAGGTTGCTCAGGATTTGTAGAAGCCACAATGCCTATTCTTCCTTTAGATTCTTCTACGTTTACTGAAGCAGATTCTGTTGCAAAATCTCCTAATGGTTCATAACCTAAAAATTGCAGATTTTCACGATCATAGTAGACATCCCCTTGAATATGATAAAGCTCTTTTACATTTGTAGCATCTAACGTAACTGTAAAAGTCTCTCCTTCAGCAATTTGTTTAGGTGCTGTTATTGACAGATTTGCTGGTGACTGATCTGCCTCATGAAGTATCGCTATATCATCATAATAAGCTTCGGCTATTTGATACGATGTCGAATATAATACCATACGTGCATAAACTGCATCAGCCGGAGCAACTACCTCTCTGGTATAAATATCGCTCCATTCCTCTACCGGAACGTCTTTCCCGGATGCATAATGCATTTCAGTGGCACCTACATCTATGCGAACATCATCTTCATTATAAAAACGAATATCAATACTTGCTGTACCACCATCTTTGAGATACAACTTGCTTGAACCGGTGTAAGTATCCCCTGGAGTAACAGAAACATAATCACTTTGTAAAGCTACTGAACCGTTTCTCACTTGGTCATATATCTTTAGACTAAAATCACCTGAAGCACTGATTTCATTATTCAATTCATAATAGAAATCAGAGCCCACATTAAATAATGATTCCCAGTATTGAATATTCCCATTGTACAAAGGCTTCTCAAAACTTGAATTTCGTATATCTGTTCCGATGGGTTCTATCCCTCTTTCTCCCTCAACCGCTACATCATCAAAGTATGCCTGTGCAATTGCATAACTTGTTGTATAGACTACTATTTTTGCGGATTTCGCATTACTTGGAGCTTTAGCTGATGGTGTAGAGACCTTTGTCCATTGCTCGATTGGAAAGCCTTTTGACGTTTCACTATGTGTGACATACTCCTCAGTTTGAATCTTACTATTCTTTTCATCATAAAACTCAATGCGAATACTAGCTGTACTATTTGCCTTCATGAATAACATTGCAGTACCAGTGTATAAATCTCCTGGTTTTACTTCAATTGAATCGCTTAATAAACCAACTGATTTATCTCTAAACTCGTCTGAAAGATAAAGGCTATTTTCTCCAGTTGCACTTTGTTCTTTTGATACTTCAAACGTAAATCCGTCCCCTGTCTGAAACATAGATGTCCAACCCGTGATTTTGCCATCCACTACAGAATCTTCAAAACTACCATTCTTTACAGGAATAGTACTTGAAGTAGTAGCGGCACCTACTGTTTCTAAAAATAGTGGTGTTCCTTGAAACAAATTTGTAAGCGTTAATAAAACACATAGCGTTAACATTATTACTTTCCTAATCTTCGCCAAATTATAACCCCTCTCCTATTTTAAATAGAAACGTTAATATCTTTAAATCTATTTCATTGTATTGATATCGTAATTGTGTGACAAGTCTGAAAACTGTCTTTAAGTTAGCATATAGGTAAACACGTCTTTCGTAGGATAACACGGTTCTACCACCCTCCTACTATAGACCTAAAATCTTTATCGTCATTTTAAAGACTAGGTTCCTTCTTTATCCTTTAATTGAAATCAGAAAATTTCCAATAATTTTTCACTCTCATTTGCACAACTAGAGTGATTTAGTGAAAGAAAGGAGGTATATTTCGCAATTTATTTTGTGCAATTTCATAAAGGTGAGTCGAACAACTAAGGATTTTTTCAATTAAGTGCTCATATCCCTATCAAAACATGAAAGGATGAAAAGCGATGAAAAGAAAATCAATCATGTATTCTTTGATCACAGTATTAGTCTTCTCTTTATTTTCAAGTGTCATTGGTAACCATCAGATATCTGCTGAAGAGGGCCATATTCGTGAGATTGGGACCGTACTTAATTCTGTTTCTGTTCCTGCAGCTGATTATGGAAAAGGCCCAAATGGGGAAGATTGGGTATACGCTGTCGCTAACGGTTCCCCTGCTGTGTTTAACGTACTAGATGCAAAAACTGGAGAGCGCATTGCAAATTTTCCACTTGATGGAGCAAGTGGTGCATGGGGAGTCACTGTTGATCCTATGGGAAATGTCTATATCGGAACGTACTCTAATGCCTCATTGTTTAAATATGTACCAGGTGCAGACCATGTAGAAAACCTAGGAAATCCAATCCCAGGTGAATCGTTTTTATGGCGTCTAAAATCAGATGAAGATGGCCGCATTTACGGGGGAACCTTTCCAAGCGGAAAAGTATTTCAATATGATCCTGAAACTAAGAAATTTCGCGATTATGGACAAGTAAAAGATGGACAGCAATATGCCAGAGGACTTGATGTTTATAAGAATAAACTTTATGTAGGACTTGGAACTCAAGGAGCAAATTTAATCGAACTAGATATACATACAGGTGAAAAAGTTGAGATTCCACTACCTGAAAAGTATGCGAAAAGGACCTATATATATGATATTGATGTAGTTCGCAATAAAATGTTTGCAAGGGCAACTGGTTCTAGTAATACAATTCTCGTTTATGATTTAAAAACAATGAATATTGTGGATGAAATTGAGGGTGCTAATGGACTTGATGTATCCGAACCAGGTCCTGGAAACTTGGTCTATTTTATCAAAAACGAACAACTCTTCTCATACGATTTAAACTCATTAAAATTAACACCTACTGGTTTTGACAATCTTTTCTCGGCAAGAGATTTCGGTTGGGCGCAATTCGAAAATAGTGAATTTCCTGGAAAGACATTAGTTTCAATTGCTTGGGATGGAAAAATTCGTCACTACAATCCAATCACTGGAAATCATCGTATTTTACAAGGACAATTAAGTGGTCAACCGGTAAGTATCCAATCCCTAACGCAAGGCCCTAACGGTAATATTTTTGTTGGTGGCTATTTATCTGGTGGACTTGCCCAATATGATTATGAAACTGGTCAAGTTATTGAAAATAAGGGGCTTGGACAAATCGAAGGAATGATTGCCCATCAAAATCGATTGTATATGGGAATTTATCCAGGCGGGTTCTTATATTCCTACGATCCTACTGAAAGCTATGAAATGGGTATAAATCCAGTTGAACATTTCGGCTTGAAATCAGAGGGTCAGGATCGCCCCTTTGCTTTAGAATCTGCTGGTAATCTATTAGCTATTGGAACAGTTCCGGATTATGGACAACTAGGTGGTGCTTTAACGATTTTTAATCCAGCATCAAATGATTATACTCTTCACCGGAATATCGTAGAAAATCAAAGTGTCATTTCATTGGCGTATCAGGATGGGCTTCTATATGGTGGTACTTCTGTTTGGGGCGGACTAGGTATTGCTCCTACAGAAAATGAAGCGAAGTTGTTTGTTTATAATATGCAAACGGGTGAAAAGCAATTTGAAACCATTCCAGTTCCAGGTGAAAAAGCCATTTCAGCCCTAACCTTTGATGATGATGGAAACCTATGGGGGCTTACTTCTGGCATCTTATTTAAATTCGACACGACTATTAATCAGGTTGTTGAGACAAAGGAACTGTATCAAGTAAATTGGGATTCAATTAGTCATTTATGGCGGGAAGGTTTTTTACAGTTTGATGATGGTTATTTATACGGTCAAGTACGGGGAGATATAGTGAAAATTAACCCCGATACATTGGATCATGAAGTATTAGCAGAGGATACCAAACTATTTGCAATGGATCCTGATGGCAATATCTATTTTGCTAGAGGTACCAAGCTATATCAATATGAAAGATAGATTAGCAGCGAGATACATTTCTCTGCTATAACCTCTTATCAAATCTGACAGGTAAATTCGTTTTACCTGTCAGAAAAAATGACGAATCCAGGAGGAATATGAATTGAAAGAAAAAATGAGACTTTTTTCTATCGTTTTACTTGCAACAATACTCGTCTTCTCCACTCTTCCCTATTACCAACAATCGAATTCCGTAGCTGCTGAAGATAATTGGAAAGAATTAAGTGTCGAGAACGGTGATTTTGAAGCAAAACCTACATCCGAGACAGATACACCATCATGGGTATATTGGACGGGAGGCTATAAGACCGGAATGAGTATTTCAAATAAAGTTGTAAGTACTGGAAACCAAAGTCTAGCTGTTAATAATAATGGTGTAGTGGGCTTATTCAGCCAAGAAATTGGTATTACGGAAGGTAATCAATATAAATTAACAGCCAGCCTGTATGTTGAAGAATTAACTGGAAAACCAGGTATATGGCTTCGCTGGCTAGATGAAAGTGGGACGATTATATCAAACTCTGCAAAGTATTTTGATGTTTCTGAGTTCAATAAATGGCAAACCGTAGATATTGAAGCAACTGCCCCAACCGGTGCAAAAGGAGTGAAAATATTTATCTACCAATCATCTACATCCAATATGAAAGGATATTATGATGATGTTAGATTTTTTGAAAAAGAATCGAATATTTTAGACTTCCCTATCGAATTTGGTAAACCCATTAATCACGGTCCAGCTGCGTTGGCTGCCAAATCTCAAGGAGTTGCAATTGGAGATGGTGAACTCTACTATGCTACAAACGGTTCACCAGCAACGTTTTATGCAGCTGATGCTAAGACGGGAGAAAAAATATTTTCTGCAGACCTCCCAGGAAGTGATGTCGTTTGGGCAATGGTTGTAGGTGCGGATGGGAATGTCTATTTTGCCGGCACATATAATGGAATACTATATAGATATGTTGTGAAAGAAAAACGATTAGAGCAACTCGGGAAAAATCCATCTGACAATTGGGTTTGGCAGCTAGAGGCTTCTCATGATGGAAAAATATACGGAGCAACCTATCCAAATGCAAAAGTATTCGAATATGATATTGAATCTGCTCAATTTAAAGATTTAGGAACTTTTTATGATGGTCAACAATATGCACGCGGACTTGGAATTACGGAAGATAGTTTATATGTTGGAATGGGTACAACTGCATTCTTAATGAAGATGGATCTCGCAACTGGAGAGAGAACTGAAATCAAACTACCAATTACCGGTACACCCACATCCATATCGAATATTTGGGAATATGGTAATTCTGTTTTTGTTGCATATGGAACTTCATTAGTAACGATTGACAAGACAACGGGTGAAGAAAAGAATACAATGAATTGGCAAGATGAGCATACTTTTGATGGGCTTATTTCATCCCCTTCTCCATATGATGAAAATTTTCTTTACTACATTAATAAAAATACACAGCAATTATGGACCTACAATATGACCACACATAAGACAGAAAAGGTAGAACCAACGGTACAGCTGCCTGCTACCCCTGCAAAAGCGATGCGTTGGATAAAGGATGAAAGCGGCAAAGATGTGTTGGCTATTTTACATCATCAGATCGAATATTCAATTTTTGACCCGACTACAAATACTGTAAAGGTCAGCTACCCTGAAGTGGACATGCAAGGTCTGTTAATGCAAAGCTTAGAAATTGGTGAAGATCAAAAGATTTATATGGGTGGGTATCAAGGTTCTTTTGGAGTCTTTGATACGGCGATAGATCAATACATCCTACAAAAACGGGATCCTCACCAAATTGAAGGAATTGGTTTCTTAAATGGCGATGTCTTTCTTGGCACATATGGTGGCGCTAAAATTTATAAATATGATCCAAACCGACCATTTACCTTCTCAGGTGGTAAAAGTGGCGAAAATCCAGAGTTGGTACAAGACATCGAGGAGGATCAAAGCAGACCTTTCACATTTGCATCTGGAGATGACAAGCTCTTTGTAGGAACCATTTCTGATTATGGAAGATTAGGTGGAGCACTTACCATTTATAACGCTAAAACGAATGAGTGGGAGACAATTCGGAATATCATAAAAAATCAAAGTATCATCGGATTAGCTTATCTAGACGGAACAGTATTTGGAGGCTCCACAATATCGGGTGGTCTAGGTATTGACCCGACGGAACCAAAAGCGAAAATGTTTGAATATGATGTAGCAACGGGGAAACATGAAGCATTCGACCTGGATGTAGATGGATTAGCAAAGCCAGAAATGATTGGTGAATTGTCTGTAGGTCCCGACGGAAACATCTGGGGTGTAGCATGGGGACTAGATGAGGCTGGAGCTTATAACACAGTTATCTTCGCCATGAATCCAGATAATCGAGAAATTATAAAAAGTACACAACTTTATAAAGGTGTAAACCGAGGAAGTCAATGGCGACCATTTTTCATTCGCTGGGATAACCAAGGTTTCCTTTACACAACTGCTGCTCGTACACTAACTGTTATCGATCCAAAAACAATGAAAAGTAAACAATTGGTTACTGGTAATGTCAATTTGATGGATGTAGATAAAGAAGGAAATATTTACTATTCATCTGACCATAACTTGAATCAGCTACCTGTTCCACTTGAAAATGGAACTGTAACTGTCGAAAATGAATCAATGCAACAAGGTACGGAGCAAAACATTGATTTAACAGTTACACTCGTAAATGGAAATACAATCAATTTAGCAGGAGCTCAAATAGAGTGGATTAATTCAAATCCTGATGTTGCTGCCATTAAGGATGGCAAAATTGCCGGAAAAAATGCAGGAACAACTGAGATTTATGCAACCGTCGCCTATAATGGAGAAGAAATCAGAACAAATACGCTTATCATAACTGTTGATGTTACAACCGAAACATTAACAAAGCAAATCAACGAGTTCGAAAAAGCAGAGACCATGCCTCATTCAGTCGCTCAACAACTAAGTAACCGCTTAGCACAAGCTGATGAGCATTACCAAAATGGGAAGAAAGATCAAGCACTTAAACATCTTGAAGATTTCCGGAAGCATCTTAACAATAGTAACATTGGTGGCGATATCAAAATTACATTACTCAATAATGTCACTTCTATTGAGGAAGCATTCAAAAGGTAAATATGAAAAAATGGTCCTCTGCGTGAGCAGAAGACCATTTTTTGTTAGTCACATTATAATGATTACTATTGCTTACCATGCTTGTCGGGTTTTCCTGATTTCGGTTTTCCTGGGTTCGGCTTTCCTGGTTTATGAGGTTTACCCGGTTTTTCGGGTTTTTCTGGTTTATCAGGTTTTCCTGGCTTACCCGGGTCTTCAGGTTCGGATGGTTCATCCGTCCAAACGATTGTATACGTTAGAGTTGATTTTCCATCTTTACCGGTAACTGTAATTTCTGCTTTATCAGTTAAATGAACGATTTCTACAGCTGCCACCTCTTGAGTAGCATCTGCCTCAATATTTTCAGTTTGTTCACCATTTAACGTATAAATAATAGAACCAGGTTGGAAACCTTTAAGCTCTTCCCCGTCAATTGTGATGGATCTTAAGGTTGCATCTGTTTCAGGTACAGCAATTTTATGAAGCTCACTACCTACAGCATAATAGATGCTTCCATCAACTCCAACTGTCATACTGTTCATAAAATCCTCGACAAGAACTTTATAATCTAACGTTTCAGGGTCAATTGCTATCAGTTTACGAGATAAAGTTGTATATAGCATGCCATCTGGCCCCCACACGAGCTGGTAAGGGAACCATTTGCTGCTATTATATAAACTTGGTCGAATCATCCTGCTATCCACAACCTCATAGGTTTCAGGATCCATTTTAAAAATAGTTCCTTCAATAGCACCCCATAAGTATCCATCTGGCCCGATTGATAAATCACCAATCATGCGAGGTGTAACATCAATTCCGGGAATTTCTGGTGTGAATTCTGCAATTTTCACACCTTTTTCAACATCCCATACAAAAATTTTAGCTTCAGTCGCTTTCGGGTCGATACCTAATCCACCCCATACAGAAGTACCACCAAATAATTTTCCATCATGATAAGCTAAACTAATAATACTTTGGTCCTGAACAACATTACGTTGTTGGAACCATTCACCTGTGTTCTCGTCATAGATAGCTAGTGCCCCACCTAATACGCCATAATCAGGAATTGTACCAACAAATAGCTTATTATCCCCTGACGTAATTGCAAATGGACGATCTTGCTCATCTTCAATATCATATTCAAGCTGTGGATTGCTATTTAAGTCAACAGGCTGATTTGGGTCATAACTGTACATAATAGCACCCACGTATGTGCCAAAATATACTTTGTCATTCAAGAATCCAATCCCCTCTGGTTGAGCAAAGGAAGAAATATTTACTTCAATTTCATCCGTGAAAGGATTATACACACTCATACCACGCTGATAGCCGCCCATATATAGTTTTCCATTTGGGCCCGTTTCGAGTGACTGAATTGCTACAGCTGTTGCAGCAAGGTCTAAAGCGACAAAATTCAGTTCATTTGTTTTTGGATTGAATAACATATATTCACCATATTGTGTAACAAACGCCAAAACTATCTCCCCTGTAGATAACGTAATCCAAGCCATATCCTTTACCCGAGGAGTATCTGGAAGAATTGGAAGGTCTTCGATTAAAGTTTCTACATTTGTATTCAAGTCATATTTGTATAATTGTGTTCCATTTTTATAATAAATCATGTTAGGTTGTGTTGGGTCAGGTTCGGAAATCATATTACTAAATCCGAAAGAACCTTCAACTTCCATTGTTTCTGGGTTAACAACAATCATATTAACGGTTGAAACAGCCACAAGAAGCTTCCCATTCACAACCCAAACATCCTGGATGAATCCATTCTCACCCGAATGTCCTTCTAGAATAAGCTCCTCTTTTTCACCCGTATGTCGATTGATCTTATACAGATGCTTTATTGTACCAGTTCCAACATAAATATAATCCCCATCCACAGCTAGTCCACGTGCATAATCCTGGTCTGTTACACTACCAAAATTTTTAAATTCACCTGTATTTATGTCATATTCAAATACACCTGCACCAGGATAAGTAGCACCATAAATCTTCCCATCCTCTGTTGCTTCTAAATCCCATACCCAAGCTGCAGAAGGATTAGCTCCGAGGTCTTGGACTTCTTTTAATTCTGGTACATATCGGTATAATTTACCGTCAGAAGTACTAGCGAAGTATACATTTTTATCTGGGCCAATTGTAATTGCCCATACAGCTTCTGTGTTCTCAATCACTTTGGAAAACTTGAGCTCACCAGTTTCAGCATCTAGGACGGAAAACGTACCTGGGGCACCGTTAGAATGGTAGTATACTTCATTTTCACCAAGGCTATTTTCCTGAATTGTACCTGCTTGTCCTAGTTGAACATTAACCATTTCTCCTAGATTAATAGATGCTGCATATTCACGGTCAAATTGAGAATCATCTGTAACTTTCTCAAAGGTAACATCGTCAAAATAAACCTCGGTAAAACTAATCCCACCAGAATAGAATGCGAGTCTTGCGTAAGCTGCATTATCTGGAGCAACACTAAATACTTTTAAATCAGTCCATTCATTTTTCGGAAGGTTTCCATTCAGTTCCCGATGTTGAGTGATGCTGTTGTTATTTGCATCAAAATAACGAATTTCCGTTACTACGTTATGGGTCTGACTTATAACATTTGAATAAACAGTTAGTAAATAAGATGCCCCGGCATCAACTGCTATTTTATCACTCAAAATGCTCACACCTGCTTTATCAGTTGTATCATGTAAATGGACACTTTGTGTTCCAGTACGAGCTCTATCGGTTGTTACTTGAATACCAGGACCTTCAAATTCTGATGTCCAACCAGGGATTTCTCCATCAACGACTGCAACTTCAAAGCTAGGATTAATTACTTCTGTATGGATATCGTCAACTGGAGGTTCTTCACTAGAAGTACCTACAAGCATTACGTCATCAAAATATGCTTCTGTAAGAGAGGGATGACCAGAATTAAAACGAAGCTCGACCTGTGATGCTCCTTCTGGTACATCAAAAGGAACTTGAATTTCGGTCCACTTTTCTGTTCCTAAAACAGCTGCACTAAAATTAATAAAACTAGCATTTCCGACCCTTTGTCCTTCATCATTGAAAAAATGAACTTCATATCCTATGCTATGAGATTGGCTAACAACATTCACAAATGCTTTTGCAAGATAAGATCCACCTGTTGTAACAGGAATCTTATCACTTGTTACCTGCAAGTTCCCACCTGGATTATTGTTATTCTCATCTTTAAAATATAGACTTTTCATTCCTGTACGTGCTTTCTCGCCAGTAAATTCGATACTCGTGGATGGGTTATTGGTTACACTGCTCCATCCTGGATGCTTCACTTCATCTTCAAACGATGCGTTTAATGGAATCGTTTCAGTAGCATCAGAATCCTTCACAATTTTAACATCATCAAAGTATGCATCTGTGTTTGATGGATGTCCTGAATTGAATCGAAGTTCAACTTGTATTGCACCATCTGGAACAGTGAAAGGCACCTTGATTTCAGTCCATTGATTCGATCCTAAGGCTGCTGATTGAAAATTAATGAAGGCGGCACTACCTACCTTTTGATTTTCAGCATTAAAAAAGTGAACCTCATAACCAATGCTATGTGATTGGTTTACAACATTTACAAATGCCTTTGCAGTATATGCCTCTCCAGATGTGACGGTTATCTTCTCGCTTGTCACTTGCAAATTCCCGCCTGGATTATTCGAATTCGAATCTTTAAAATGTAGGCTGTATGTACCTGTTTTCGCACGTTCATCACTAACACTGATACTCGTTAATTGATTATTCGTAACAAGGCTCCACCCGGGGATCACAACTTCTTCAAAACCTCCGTTTACTACAACGTATGGTTCTGTTTCTGCGGAAGCCTTGAGCGTTCCAGTACTAGAATAAGGAGCGATTAAACCAAATAAAAGAGTTAAACAAAATGTAAGCAATATCGACTTTTTTAAATTTCGATTACCCAACCAACAAACCTCCCTTAAGTTTGTATTATATAAAATCGTTAGTAAGCCTCCCTTCACTTGACCAGGAAACGTTTACATCTTTTTTTGAAAACCCTTCCTTATTTTGATTCTACTTAACTATTTCCCTCTTACAAATAGGACTTTTTTCCGATACTCTGTCTTAAATTGGACTTTAAGTGGGACAGGAAGAAAGTGATAGGGTAGAAAATTCAATTAGTAGCAAAAAGTTCAAATTTCTAATTGAATTATTAGTTTAAATTGCCTCTTCCTCAATTGAAAAAAGGTTTCCTGCGTGTAAGCAGAAAACCCTTTTGTTATAATGTATTAAGTAACGTCGATTAGTCCCTAATCGATTAACGTGACGCCCTTGGAGGTTGACACACATCACATTTACGTTGGTGATTATTTTTGAATTTCGTAAATGTTTTTTCAAAATTACTTCCACACGCGCATTTAAATAGCAACTTTTGAGAAAAACCATGAAATTCCGTCGAAAGCAATTTGCTATCGGAATTGTTTTCAACAAATTCAATAATTTTTCCAATTGTCCATCGTTTATTCATTCATTGTTCCTCCACATTTTTTCAGTCGCAGACTCTTATTTAAAAACGAATGGCTTTATTTACTCCTTATTAAACCAAAGTTCATCTTTGTTATCAACATCGCCGTTATAGTTAATCAGTATTTCGTCTCCTGCTTTTATGTCCGTGTATGCATAGAAGTCAAATGTATGATTTTTGAAGTTAATTTCATAAATGCAGTTCGGTTCATAGGAATGGTTAAATAACATTCCATAGCCAAGAAGGATTGCCGTATGATTAATCCCATACTCGAATGCATAATCAGCGAGTAAAGTTTTCTCAATGTACTGATGCTGGTCGTTCGGATATGAAATCACAGGTGCCTCATGGATTAGCTGACCTTTTTTAATATCAACTTTAGCAAATACCCCTCTATTAAATTCGCCATCACTTAGTGAAGATGTTTTTATCTCAATCATGTTGTTTACCTTCCAAACTTTTAGATTTGCCTTCTAACTGTAACATTAATTCACCAAAATAAAAACATAATTAGCATGGAAATCTCTTGAATATAAAAAGAGGCTGCGAAAATGCAACCCCATCCTGTTTATATATTTTGGATATATCCCACTTTATTCAATACTAAAAATTTGTTCTTTTGTCATTCCATTTGCTTCAACCTTAAGGAATATTTCTCCAGCAGTTAGAGCTTTTAAATTACCTGTTTCATAATTGAAAAGCGCCGTATATTTACCAGAGGCTTCCGCTCGTGCTAGCTCTTCTCCACTACCGATAAAGATATTTTCACTACCTTGCCATTGAACGGTTGCAGGATAGCGAAGCGGGAAGTTAAGATTGTCTTTTTGATGACCTGTTGCCTCAACTTTAACAGTTTCTCCGGCCTTTATTCTTGCTGGTGCTTGAAGGGTAATATCTAACAATAAAGGATTCACTTCTGCTTGAATCCAATCTGTACCTGAAACAGTGCTTTGTCCGTTTGCATTAGCAGGTACTGGAGTTGGATCTACACCAAACATAGTCCATTCGTAAAAACCACCTGCGTCAGCAGAACCGTATGGTGCTTTTCCAGATGGACCAACCACCATGTACGGAACACCCTCGACACGTTCAACACTAACCGTATGGGCATGTCCACCGATAAATAGAGCCCCTTTTCCTCCTGAACTCTGACGGAATTCCGTTAAGAATTGTTCAAGAAGATTAGATTCCTTGCGGTCACTAAGTTGACTATTTTTAGTTGGTAGCGGATCACGAGTTGGGTGATGGGCCATAACAACTATGTTCTTCACGCTTGGATCCGTTGCAGCTTCAGTTAAAGTTTTTTTAAGATCAAGTAGCTGTTGGAAATCACTTGTCCTTAAACTTCCAGCTGATGAATCTAATAAAATAAATCTTGTCCCTTTATGGTCAAACGTATATCGATTATTTTCATAGACTTCTAGGAAGTTATCTAATGTACCTGGTCCCATGATTTCATGGTTTCCTGGAATATAATAAATTGGTAGTTTATCTCCTACTTCCTCCTGCAAAATTTGCTCAGCGAGTTCAAAGTCCTCCTCCCAGGCTGTATCAACTAGATCCCCGTTGATGACAAGGAAATCTGGATTGGCAGCGACAATTTGTCTTAGTGATTCTCTGGCCATTTGTACTTGTGAACTATTTGGCGACTTTGCAACAAATTGGCTATCTGCAAGTACTGCAAACGTCCAACGCCCTTTATCAATCACTCCATTTTGGATAATGAGTGGGTCTGGAACTTTCGTTTGTTCAGGAACATCAATTGAGGTTGGAACTTTCGCTGTCACATCATCGAATACCAGTTGCCCGCTATATTGTTTGTTTTTGTTGGTTTCCACTGGATAGATTCTCCAGAGCTTCACAGGATATCGCACCCCTTCAGGTACTGTTGCTTCGACATACTTCCAACCATCCCAGTCCACTTTATCCGCAAGTGTTAATGTATATCTTGTATTTCCTGCATCTTCTATTACGGTACGAAGCCATGCACCATTTCCATCACCTTTTACCCAAAGGCCAATTTTCTGTAAGTCACCAGGTAACTCAATTGTTGGTGATGCTTGTAAATATGCAGCACGGGTAGCCGTTGATGTGGAAAAGTCATATGAGAGCTCGATCCCTTTTCCATTCCTTCCATTGACATGACTCATGCTAGCTCCGACCTCATTTGGATATTTTGTAAATGACCAACCATAAATATTTTCAAAATCATCGACGTTTTCCGATGCAAGTCCAATGGTAACCGGAAGATATGTAACCTTGTCGTCTACTGTTATCGTGATTAATGCTGATTCCCCATCTTTTTTAGGTACCACTGTATAGCTTCCATCGACATTTTCCATGATGGAAATAACCGTTTCATTATAGTCTAAGCTCACATCTCTAGCTTCGATTGGTGCGCTGTATCCGTCTTTGTCATAGCCGTTAACAGAAAAACTAGATTGTTTTCCTAATTCTAAACTAAGACGTGCGTCCGATGCTTCAATTCGATCTAATTTACCAAGAACGGTAATCTCCATTGAACCTTTGGAAGATTTCACTTGAGCCTGTGCAATTGCATTTCCAGATTTTTTCGCTCGAAATATTCCATCATCCTCAAAATTTCCAACATCTGCAGGAAGTGCCTTCCATTGTATTTCCCCAACTGAAACCGGAGAATAATTTTCATCGTGACCTAAACCAATGAATGTTCTTGTTAATCCTGGGAATACTCGTTTGCTCTTGTCTGAGTCAAATATCGTATCAACTTCAAAGCTCGTTAATTCTCCACTTCCAGACTTGGCAAAGATTCCTATTCCATTTGGTACAGAGCGTTCAATGCCATCTGACGGCTGGTTCACAACCTTTACATCTTCTGTACCCGTTTTTCGAGCAACCATGGTTGTGGAACCTCCACCATCAAGGTTTAAGGCATAATGCGCACCGTATTCCTTCATCAAATCTGCTAATTCTTTAAAGGTCATCCCACGACTATCTGTTTGACGTCCATCAATTGCTGCTAGAATCATGGTTTTTCGATCTTCTGAAAATCCAACAGCCGTACGAGGTGCAGATGTCGTATCGTCTAAGTTTGAAATAACCTCCCCATTTTCAACTAGTTTAATATTGCCCCCTACAGCAAAGGAAACATCAATGTCAGTCTTTGGAGCATATTCCACTGTTACTTCATCTCCAACCGCTAAATCCTTTAACAACTCTGCACCCTTTTCTCGTCCAATAAGAACAAAAGCATTTTCGGCAAGTACACCGCTCCCAGCTCCTTCAGTTACAGAGGTAACCTTGCCATCAACTACCATTACCTCATACACTGGGCTACCTGATTGAGAACGCTCAGCACTTCCCCAAACAGATGTGTATAGGCCGATACCATCCTTCGAAATTCCGTATTGATTAAGGGCATCAAGTGTAACTTCACCGTTAGGTAGTTTTACCTTTCCATCTAAGAGAATTGTTGAAATATAGCCTAGTCCATTTTTACCTACGCTAGCAGTTAATGTGTGGCTACCTTGAGGACCCTTTACAATTTTACCTTCACTTATAACAGTACCTAATGGAGCTTTCGTATTATTAATATCGAAGAAATCCCCATTTACACCGGCAATAGCACCTGCTTTTTTTGCCATTTCAGACAACGGTTTAGCTGATGATACACTACCAGGAAATAGTAAGTCTGTTGAAATACTGTTATTACTAAGGTCTATCGTCATTATCTCCCCATTTAACCAACCTCGAGCATCAAATCTTTCAAAACTAGTTAGTTCTACACTAGGGCCAATCGGTGATGTCGTTTGATTTGAAACAAGCGTCTTGCCAGCTGGACCAACAAAAATAACCGGTTCAGTTCTATCTGATGAGGTTGATCGAGCTTGCGCAACATCTGACGGTTGGTTTTCTGCATATACCGTTGGCGCAAGTGGCACGGTAATCGCAGACGCAAATAGTACATTTCTCCACCATTTTACATTCATTCATGAATCTCCCCTCTACTAAAATATAATTTTAAAATATACAGAATATTCTTGAAGTGTATTTTCATTATATCAAGAATCTATTTAAAGATTAACTACAGATTATTAAGCATTTATTGCCGTATTAATAAGTTTTTACAGGAAAAAAGTAGGAAAATTTTTTACATGCACCAGGAGATTGACCTCCAAAACAGGTCTAAGGTTTTGAATTTTAAAGAGAGGATTCTATTTAATTCACAGGAATTATTTTAAAAACAGGAAAAAAGGCCTGAATCTATTTCTAGATTTCAAGCCTTTAATAGGAAGCTCGGGACATGGAACCTTTCCCTCTGTTCCAAAACTACAGTAGAAAGTAAGCAACTAGTGTTCCGATAATTCCCATTACGATTGCAAATGGCATGTTTTGTATGGTGATTCGATATGGGCTTTGTTGAGTACTCATAGAGGTTAAAGTAACAAGTAAACCGTACGTTCCTACTGTAAAGGTAGCAACTGAGCCACTAATGAGAACAAGAGCAATACTAACGGGATTCATTACGTCTAATAATGGTGTAATCATACCCGCTAAAATACCAACTGTCGCGATTGGATGGATACCAAACATACTAAGGATTACAAAAATTGCTTGTATGAGGAACAAGATAAGCATCGGATAATCGGAAACATACGACAATGGCTTTTGAATCACTTCTAAAAACTCTGTATCTCCTAAACTAGTGGAAAATAAGGAAAGTGAGATAAATAATACGATAAAATTTTGCATTGTATTGGTTTTCGTTTTCCAACTTTTCCATCCAATTGCCCAAAAGCTTCTCCTTCTTTTCAAGAGTAACGACCAAATGAAAGCAAATGGGAAAATAAGGATTGTTACAGTTAAAATAAAGCTTAAATTAAATAGACTTCCAATCAATATAACAAGGACTAGGAATAAGACTAATGCAAAGATAAACTGAATCATTTTTCTCACTAATACTGTTTTATTGGTTATGGATTGCTTATTACGACTTGTTTGTTCAAATTTGTATTTTTTATAATAAAAACGTCCAAAAAGTGAGTCTAATATATAGGCAATAACCGCCATCAAAATGAGCCATGGTAAGAGTGTGACATAATCTACACCTGTGGCAAATATGGAAACGGCAACCATGATCTCCAATGGACTCCATAATAGCGCTAATGAATAACCTCTTAGGGATGCTGTTGTAATAAATGAATTACGAATCTCTTTACTAAACGAAGATAAGGTGCTCTTAAGTACATCTTGTGAAATGGTGGCAGCTGATAAATTTAAAAAAGCCGCAAGAATATGCGTCGTTAAAGAACTTCGTGGATATAATTTACCAAGGTCTGCGACATTTACTTTCATCATAAGATTCAAATTACGGTCAAATCTTCCACTCCGCACAATGCTATTCATCCAAGGCAGCATCGCTAAAAGGGTTAAAAGTGACAGATTTGAAGTTAATAAACTAGGAATGACATGAAATGACTGCCCTGTTGTAAAAAATAAATATCCCCCTATTCCTAAAAATGCTCCTCCAAGAATCTTGAAAAGCCCCGATGCCAAAGGAAATGACACAATTAGCATAAAGATTGCAAGAACTCCAAGTATGTAATTGATCGTCTCACTATCTATAAAAACATTTATCGTATGAAGTAAGAATACAAGTGAGTAAAAAATGTAAAGATAGCGGAACAATGGAAATTGTTTCATTTTTTCCTCCTTCTAAGATGTTTAAATCAAACAATCAAAGTATAGCATAGGAGGAAAAAACTACAAGATAATTACCAATTATTACTGAAAGATTATAAGATTTTCTTTCCAACCCCAGTGTCATTCACGATAAACACCATAATCAACTGAATAAGAAACGAATTTGCTGGGACAATGGACCTGTCCTCTGTCCCACATTATGGGAGAGGAAAGTAAATACTGAATTGAGTCCCATCGTTTTTATTGCTTGTAACATCCAGTTTTCCATTCATTAGTTTTATGATTTTTATGACTGCCATCATCCCTAGGCCTGTCCCTTCTCTACCTTTAGTCGTAAAAAACGGCTCTCCTATATGTTTAAGCTGTTCATTCGTCATTCCTTCTCCTGTGTCTTTTATTTCAATTACGATTCCATCATTTTGTATTCTGGTACGAATAAAGAGATTTCCTCCATTTGGCATCGCTTCTATACAATTTTTCGTTAGATTTAAGAAACATTGTTGTAAAAGCTGTGGATCACCTTTCATACGGCATGGAACAATATTTGTTTGAATATCAACACAGTTCATGTTTGCCATTGGGGTAATCACATTAATGGAACGATTAAGTTCTTGTTCAAGATCTACAATTATATGATCTTCTTGAACGGTTTTTGCGAAAGTTAAATAGTTTCCAATAATATCATTTGCACGGTCAATTTCTTGAAGTGATATTTCGATAAACAGCTTTCTCTTTTCTTCATCCCATTCATCTTTATATAACATTTGTAAGATCCCTTTTACTACGGTAAGTGGGTTTCTGACCTCATGTGAAATACTGGAGGCAAGATGACTAACTACCTCTAATTTCTCAGCTTTAATGACCTGCATATTCATGTGAGCAAACTCTCGCAGCATTTCACAAAAATAAACAATAAAAAATGTGCTGAGTAAATGAACTAAGAAAAAAGTGATAATGACCATATAATCAGATAGATGTAAATGCCCAAATAAAACTCGGGTTAATAAAATGAATGAGCAAAGAAGAAATGAAAAGCTACATGCAATAAAGATTCTCTTATGCTTCATAGATCGTTCAAACGTATTCTGGAGCAGTAACAAAGCACACAAAATGACAAAACTTGTAATGACTGAAGCATAAAATCCGCTTCCAAGTTCTCCTAAATAAAGACGAATAATGAGAGAAATAGTAACTAAAGTTAGAGCAGCTTTTCTTCCAAGGTACACACCACCGACGATAATCGCAATCGTCCGCAAATCCATGATAATTTCATCACCAATGTGAAACGGAAATAACATACAACTTATCATTGCTATTAGTACCGAAACTAATTGAATTACCTTTTTTAGTTTGCAAGATATATTTTTGACATTTGTTTCAATTAAATGGGGAATAAATAATAGAAAGACTACCAAAAAAAGCATATTTAATAATAATGTTTCGATATAAGTAAACACCTTACTCCCCCTATTTACTGTTAGAAGATCATCATATGAAACTATCCGACACGGCCAAATGTTATATGGATATTGAATATTAAGAGAATCATCTCTTTTCTTGTCGAATAAATATTCCATTGTTAATAAATGGAACTATTATGAGGGTTAATTCGCCTTCCTAAGGATTGCTCCTATAAATTCGTCAAAAAACAAGAATTTCCTGCTAATTTTTCGGCCATAAACTCAATTTTTATTAAATTTTACACTTAATTGTGAACGGATATTGTTTTGAAGCGAAATGATGATTATTCATTTTAATAGAGTGCTCTCGGGGATAATCAACACCTGAGGATATTGCCACTACAAAAAAGACACCTAGCAAGGGTGCCTTAGAAACCATAGGTAAGTAAACACGTTTACTTACCCTTCAACTGCCCAAACAATCTCCCTACATTCACAACTCCGACATTTTTATATTTTCCAAGAATCACCAACTCTTTTGGAAGGTGTCCAACAGTATGGATTCCGTCTTCATTTAATTGTTCTATGAGACTTGGAATTCCAGTAAATTCGTCCTTCGTTAGTGGTATTTTTTTCAGTGCATCTGTTAGGATAATGTAATCTGACTTATAAAATAAAAAAAGGTCACCAGGTCGTTCAAGGGTAACTTTTCTACGAATCTTTTCTTCTTCAATAAAGATTTTTAGTTCTTCAAACAATTGCTTGTCATTATTTTCATTGAATCGTTTCACATGCTTATGAAGGTTTTCGAGATTGCTAGGTAATTCACTCATGATTCGCGCCTGCTGTTCCGCACCTAATCTGATTAAAAAGGTCTCCGATTTATCAAACCGTTGTGGTAATAAAAAAGCATCACGTAGAAAATAAGGAACTTCAAGTGTGTCCCCTTTATATTCAATTGTACGAATCGTTGTGTACCCTGGCTCTGCCATTTTTTCTGGTTCAGCATCGGTTGAAGCAGAAACTTCATGGCGTGCTTTTTGATTTGTAGTTCCCTTTTTCATAGAAGCAACTAATAAACCCTCTAGTGATTTCAAACGGAGCTCCAATTCGGTAATGTCATAACGTTCTTCCTTCGGAGGTGTTGGATCCTGGTATTCCGGGACCTCAATCGATAATAAGGTGTACACTTCGACGAACCATCTGACAATCCTGTATATGGCTTCCCATGATAAAAGGGCTTCAGAAAAACGAAACTTTCGTTTGTCATGTGAGGCTTGATTACCTAGTTGACGAACTAGATGAAGAGCATCTCTTATTTCAGTTGTAAGAATTCCTTCATTATCTAAAATAGTGAGTCTCCCTTTTAATGTTATACGCGGATCTTCTTTCATTTTTTCATATTTCATTACTTGTTGAAGAATATTTTCAATAAGTACCCTTGAATGGGTAAGCATCGTACGTGGGCTCGAAAAGATGGTATTTTCTAATTCTCTCGCTAAAAAGGCTAGTTCCTTGGATATAGGTTCTAAAAATCTATAAAAATACGAAGATGAATTCATGACATGGTGTTCCTTTCCCGACCGCATAATGAAGGCCAGAATCTTTTTATATAGACTCAGGCCGTCTTTAAGATATTTATTTTAGATGAAATGAAGAGGACAATCAATGGTTTTTACACATTTAAACGTTTTGAAATTTTTGCGTATGAGGCAAAAACCAGGATAATCCGGGTACCACAATGGGACAACAAACCTGTCCTTCTGTCCCAACCTTTGATTCATATCCCTTTTCAATTCACCTTAATTGTGTTAATTTTAATATATAATTAAATATTTTGTATTTTCACTAGGGGAACTCTTGATAAGAGCTGAGAAAAAAGTAGTTACTTTGAAACCCTCATTACCTGAACAGGCTTGTACCTGCGTAGGAATGTGGTAAAGGCAATTTTGATTGTTTATGTACAATACAAACCACTTTCCTGCATTGGAGAGTGGTTTTTTGTTGTGCTTTTACCGTTCTATTCCTTTTAATGCTACAAGTAGACGAACGAAAACGGAGGAATCAGATGAAATTAATCGCTGTGACAGATGATCAACACACCGTAGAAGCTCTAGCTGAAAAAATTACCACGATTAAAGATGTGATTGATTTTGTACAAATTAGAGAAAAAACAAAGTCAGTCAGAGAACTTCTAACATTAATCGAGTCTTTACTCATTAATGGTGTGGAAAAAGAAAAAATCATAATAAATGACCGCTTAGATGTTGCATTATGTATGGGCATTCCTACTGTTCACTTACCTGAGCATGGACTTCCTATACAAATGATTAAACAACGGTACCCTCATATACGGGTTGGCTGCAGTGTTCATTCATTTGAAAAAGCAACAGAAGCTGAAATACATGGAGCAGATTATGTCCTCTATGGTCACTGCTTTGAAACAAGTAGCAAGCAGGGATTGCCTCCAAATGGGATTGAACCCATTCTACATATGAAAGAAGAAATGAAAATCCCTGTCTATGCAATTGGTGGCATAACGCTAGAAAACATTCAATCTATCAAACTTGTTGAGGCAGATGGGATAGCACTCATGTCCAGTATTTTTAACGCTGATAATCCCCTTTTGATAACCAAAAAACTAAATGAGGCGATTCAACATGAAGAATAATTATGAAGTAGTTGTTATTGGTGGTGGGATTATTGGTTCTTCTATTGCCTATTTCTTAGCAAAGGCACATGTAGAGGTGGCATTGTTTGAAGAGGGACAAATAGGAATGAAAACAACGAAAGCGGCTGCTGGCATGCTCGGTGCACATTCAGAAAGTGATGGTGATTACTCCCTCTTCTTCCCTTTTGCAAGATCAAGCCAACTGGAATACACCCGTTTAAAGGATGAACTATATGAAACAAGTGGTGTTGATATTGGGTATAGGACGGGAGGGATACTAAAGCTAGCTTTCACTAATGAAGACAAGCAAAATCTCGATTCGCTTCTTAAGCTGCCGACAGTCAAATGGTTGAACCGACATGAAGTTAAAAGGATGGAGCCTGAGATTAACGATGATGTACTAGGTGCTGCTTATATCCAAGATGATGTGAGTGTAATTCCTACCAGTACTTGTGAGGCTTTTGCAAAAGCCGCTCAGATACATGGTGCTTCTATTGTTGAAAATTGTTATGTATATGAAATCGACAAAAAGGATAGCAACTACATCGTTAAAACAGAAAAAGGCAATGTTGAAGCTAAGCATATCGTTATAGCTACAGGGGTTTATAGCAACAAACTATTTAAGAACCTTGGAATATCTGAACAGTTATCACCTGTTAAAGGAGAAAGTTTAATCATTCAACATCACAATCAGATGTTACAGCACACGTTGTTTTACGATAAATCTTACATCGTGCCAAGAAATAAAGGCAAGCTTGTCATTGGTGCAACGATGGTTCAGGATGACTGGAATGATTCAATTAGCCTACAAAGTGTTCAATTTTTAATTGATAAAGCAAAAGAGATGCTCCCCTCTTCTATAAACTGGAAGATTGACGGATTTACTGCAGGCTTAAGACCTACCACCTTTGATGGGCATCCATTTATCGGCAGACATCCTAAGGAGGAACGCATTTTTATAGCTTGTGGCCACTTCCGGAATGGGATTCTACTTGCACCAGCAACCGGGAAAATGATCCGAGATCTTGTATTAAATAATCGGGTAAAACAAGAATGGATTGATGCCTTTCGTCTTGATCGAAGGCAAACAGCCATGATTTAGGGAGGTGATATAAATGAGGATTAGGCTTAACGGAGAGTTTGTAGAACTCCCTGAAGAAGTAAGTTCAGTGGGTAAGCTTTTGGCACATTATAAGTTGGAAAACCGGATTGTGATTGTAGAGATCAATGAAGATATTATTCAAAAAGATGACTATAAAACAATGAAACTCAAAAATGGGGATGTCATCGAAATCGTTCAATTTGTAGGAGGAGGATAATCATGTTAACAATTGCAAATCGTACTTTTAATTCTAGACTTTTATTAGGAACTGGAAAATACCCGTCTTTTGAAATTCAAAAGCAAGCTGTGGAGGTATCAGACGCAGAAATTTTAACGTTTGCTGTAAGAAGAATGAATATTTTTGAAGAAAGTCAGCCCAATTTTTTAGAGCAATTGGACTTAACAAAATATACACTACTACCAAATACAGCAGGAGCGAAAACGGCCGAAGAGGCTGTTCGAATTGCGAAACTAGCGAAGGCTTCTGGTTTATGTGACATGATTAAGGTTGAGGTAATTGGGGATGACCGATCGCTTTTACCAGATCCAATTGAAACATTAAGGGCGTCAGAAATGCTTCTCGATGAAGGGTTTATTGTGCTACCGTATACGTCAGATGATGTAGTATTAGCCAAACGGTTGGAGGACCTAGGTGTTCATGCGATTATGCCAGGTGCAAGTCCAATTGGTTCGGGTAAAGGAATTATTAATCCGTTGAACTTAAAATTTATTATCGAACAATCTCAGGTTCCGGTCATCATTGATGCAGGAATCGGTTCTCCAAAGGATGTTGCCTATGCAATGGAACTTGGTGCAGAAGGAGTATTATTAAATTCAGCTGTTTCAGGTGCAAAAGATCCTGTAAAAATGGCACGCGCTGTAAAGCTTGCCTTGGAAGCAGGACGGTTAGGCTATGAAGCAGGTCGAATTGAAGAAAAAGACTATGCAGTCGCGAGTAGTCCGATGACAGGCTTGGTTGGCTCATAAGAATATCGGAAAAAATTTTCAATTATTAAAAGAGACTCCAAGCCAGTACCTAGTAGGGATTGGTTGAAGTCTCAATCTTTTTTTGTGTAAGTTTTATCGATTTCCGGATCCTATACCGGTCCCGTTTCCACAGCCATCAAATCCGGTGCCTGTAGTACCTGCACCTGGACCTCCTATTAAGCCGGTACCAACTCCAGCTCCACTTCCTGCTGTTCCAGCTCCCATTGTACCAGCCCCACCGGCTCCACTAGTCCCTGTTCCCATTTCGGTAGTGCCTACACCAGGTCGGCCTGTATTCAATTCATCACAATTTTGGCCACGGTTATCATTCATAATGTTGGTGCGACCATTGTTATTTCCATTTCTGTTATTATTTGTGTCTCTATGATTGAAACCACGATTGTTGTCTTGGTCACCTTGATTTCGTTGATTTAAAATTCTTACATCCCCATCGTTATTTTGTGTATCAAAGTTATTATCGTTACCTGCACAACCTGCTAGTCCAACAACTAATAAGGCTGCACTTAAAAAAGATGGTACCGATTTTTTCATATGTTAAGCCCCCTTATCTAATTAGAAACGTTTAAAGGAAAAATGTTTTTTAAACGCTCTTCTTTAGAATGGCTTAACTCATAATTCTTTACTTCTGTTAGATAACGGTAATAAATACGATAATATGTATAACGTTTTGTTTTACATAGAGATTCCCAGTGCCTGTCCCCGCTTTTTAAAAAAATTGATTAGTCCGCCTAACATTTTTCACAGTCCATAAGATAAGGTGTTACGTATAATAAAAAAAAAGTCTAGGTGGTAAAGATGAAGCCAAATAAGAATAAGCATATTATTTCAACTCGAAGGATTTATGACAGGAAAACAACATTTTCTCATGTACTAGTCAGTATTCCATTAATAAAATCTTCTAATGATGTACGTAAAACTGAAGTATATCAGTACAATACTTTATCAGATGGAGTTAAATCAACCTATACAAATGAAGATGAACTTAAAGAATATGGGGAACGTGGTATTTTGGACCCAAATTCAGTTTCATTTATTAATCTGTTTATAAATGGGGTTTTGCAACCACCTAATACGTACGAAATTAAAAAAGGATATCTGCGTTTAAATACAATAGATGTTCCCCTAAAAAACACACCTATAATCATTCAATTCATTACAATTTATTAGTTATATAACTGTTCGAATATTCTTTTTATGTTGCAACATCTGTTGTTGATGCTGGTGAGAAATTAACTACTTCTAAAACAACAGGTGTACCTGCTAAGATTGGCTCTCCTCCAGCAGGAACATTAATGACTAAGGATCCAACAGTTGTAGCACCAGGTGTATATGTTGTAATCCCTTCCATTTGTAACACACCATTAATATTAACATTATAGTAACTGTTATCTGTTGCAAGGGCAGGAAGAGTAGTTGCAGCTGCACCAGTATCATCAAAAAAAGAAGCTGTATCAATTGTCAGTGCAGAACCGGTAGCTGTTTCACCAGTAGTTACATGAAAAAACTTTTCTGTATCAGGTCCAATTGTTGTTACGGTAGCTGCGTTTACTTGAAGTTTCATCAGCTGTAAAGCCATGGAATGACCCCCTTTTACGATTAATAATATTTGCATAGTATGAAACCTCTTAGGAGTTGCTTGGATATATGCATTAATAATCTTTATTTAATCAATAAAAAGGGCATTTTAATGAGTCATTTCTTTTTTTAAGTTATCCTTTTTTACTCGATTTTAATGATTTAATAAACAAAAAACCTGCATGAAATCAAGTGTTTCCATACAGGTTTTACCTGGGACAGTAAACCTGTCCCTCTGTCCCAAACTACATCATCTGCTTTATTTTTACCAAATACTTTTCTTTTTCCAGAATTTCTTTTATTAACTGATCGACTTTTTCTAATTCAGAGCTTGGGTCCTTCCACCAGTTTCTGCTCCAGATGCGGTGGATGGTCCAGCCTTTGCTTTCAAGGAATTTTTGACGATATACATCTCTTTCCTTGGCGGATGGCGAACTATGGTACATCGCGCCATCGCATTCAATTCCTAAGATATACTTTGATTCATTTTCGGGATGGACAACTGCTAAATCAATCCGGTAACTAGACATACCTACTTGAGTATCGACTTTATATCCTAAATCGGTTAACTGTTCATACACCTGAGTTTCAAAAGGTGAATCAAAATGGAGAGCCTTTTCTTGGCGTTGTGTGTTCATCTCTACATTCAACTCTGAGAGTACTGCTTCGATTTTTTCTTTTTGTAGATTCGAAACAGCTTGGGCATACTCTAAATAGCTTTTAAAAAACTTCGGTCCCACGTTTTTCGTTTTCGAGACATCCAGTTCATTTGGTTCAATACTTGAAATAACATAGATTGCTTCTTTTGAACGAGTAACAGCCACATTTAAGCGGTTTTCTCCTCCCTGTTGCCCTAAGGGACCAAATCGATTGTATACCCTGCCATTTTCAGCTTTAGCATACCCGACCGAAAAGATGATAATATCTCGTTCATCACCTTGTACGTTTTCGATATTTTTCACAAAGATTTGTTCATCCAACTCTTTCCCCATCACCTGATCATACAAAGTATTGAATTCAGCATCTTCTTCCGCCAACTTATCAATATAATCGAGAATTTTATCCTGTTGTTTTGAGTTAAACGTAATAATCCCAATTGACTTATTTGCGTCTTTTTGAAGTAATTCCTTCAATAATAACACGACTTCTTTTGCCTCAACTTCATTACATTGATTGATCCACTTGCCATCTACTTTTCGCCATTGGATAGCAGCTGGTTTTTTTAGATGTTCAACGTTTGGCGCGATTTGAATATTGCCATTATAGTAGGCATGGTTAGAAAAATGTATCAATTCTTCCGACTTTGACCGATAATGCCATTGCAGCATTTTACTTGGGAATACTCGTTTTGTAAGATTTAACAGACTTTCCGATTCAACGAGATCGTCTTCATCCACATCATCTTCATCAATTTGGATACTTCCCTTAAATAAATTACTGGGCGGTAATTGTTTTTCATCCCCTGCAATAACGACTTTTGAAGCCCTGTAAACAGATGGAATGCCATTTTCAACCGTTAGCTGGGATGCTTCATCAAAAATAACAAGATCAAACAGATTCTTCCCTAATGGAAAAATAGCCGACGAAGTCTCAGGTGAAACAAGCCAAACTGGAAGTACATCTAATAAACCCGTTAGCGCATATTTATTAACGAGTTTTCGAACAGGCCAAATCTGCCTTTTCTTTCCCGTTTGGTAAATGATGTCTTTAATGGCTTTGGAATGCTGCACCTTCACTTCACCAAGTGCTTTTATTAAACGATTTTGCAGGACTTTAGCTGAAAGTGCCTTCTTTTCTTCTAAAAGTTCATTGAATCTTGTTCGCAATCGCTGAAAGCTTTCCGTTCCAATCTTTGTAAGTTCTGGATGCTTTCGTTCAATTTCATCAATCCAGTAAATGTAGGTCGATTGCTTTGTATGCTCAACCCACTGTTTCGCTAACTCTCGGTGGAGCTGGTCCTTGCTTTTATCCTTTAATTCCTCGATGAGAGATTTAATTAAAGGCAGACTCTCGTCATAGATTCTGTCCATATTTCGAAGGTCTTCAAAATCTTGAATTACATATTCCTGTTGCTTTTGAAATTCGGACAGTGGAATATCACCTTTTGAGATTTGGTCCTTATACCTTTGTAATTTCTCCTCTTTAAAATAAGGAGATAACTGTTTTATATCATTTGTCATGTTAGTTGACACTTGTGATAGCTCATAGAGAATTCGTAAGCTCTCCTTTAGCTTTGGCCACTCGGTGGAAGATAATCCTTTAAATTTGTCACCTTCAATTAATTCTTCGACAATTGTTTTTCCTGTAAAAGAGGTCCACCACCAAAGTCTGAGTTTTTGGAGCGTCTTTTTCTCCTGGGGGTTTAGGTCCTCATAGATTTTCTCCAGCTTTCCGCCGACCTCCCAGCTATACTCTGGTGTAATACCCTCTTGGCCAAAATGGTTGAGATAGGAAATGCTCTTTTCAGCTTTTTCAGAGACCTTCTTGAGGACTTCTACAATGGTTAATCGATCCTTTATTTCTAGCATAGCAAAGGATTTACGGTCTTTTAGAGGATAATTATCCTGTCCAAACCGACTGAAATAATTTCCATAGGAAAGAACTGTTGTTAATACGTCATCTAAATTATTCTTATTTAAATAATTAATGACATTTGTCAAATTAAGAATGACTTCCTGCTGGTTGACTGGTTTCCCAAGACCATATAGGTCATATGCCCGGAACCCATGAGGCTGTGTTTCATATAGCCCTTTGGCAATCGCGTTCAGTTCATCTTCGCACTTTTCAATTTTATGAGATAATTGTTCGTATTCCACTTCTAAATCTTGGACAAACTCATCTTTAACCAAACGATTATGGAGCTTTCGATAAAGAGAAGTTCGATCCGTTTTTTCATCATGTAAAAGACTTACACTCGCAGATAGCCCAAGACTATCGAGTCTTTGATACACAACATCTAATGCTGCGCGTTTTTGACAGACTAATAAAACTTTCTTTTTATCGGCAATTGCATTTGCTATGATGTTGACAATGACCTGTGACTTTCCGGTACCAGGTGGCCCATGGACGACTAAGCCATCTATATGTTCGATCGAATTGATGATTTCCTCTTGTGAAGCATCCGTGTCGAGTACAAAGAACTTTTCCTTTTCCATTTTAGGAGCTGTTTTTGTAAACCTTTCCCCCATTTCGAAATTGTCAGAGGTAAAGGTAGAACCTTCATCCCCAACACTCATTAATTCCCCGGCCAAGCCCAAATCCGAAACACCCGCTTCCACTTGTAGAAGGAAGTCTTCATAGTCTTTTAAAATAGCAGAGTTTCCTTGTGGAAAATGACCGAGAATTGCGTAATTGTCTAATTGAAACTCACCTTTTTTAAACTTCGGGATGAGTTCAGTTGTAAGATTATTAAACGATTCTAACTCAGGAGAATTCGACCAATTGATGTTAACATTGTATTTTTTCAACCATGTTAACCAACCTAGAAAATCTATTTCTGTTGATTGCCCGACAGCCTCGTCATACATTTCATCGGGGACAGTCAGATTACTCAATTTTTGCATCGCTAAAAAGAGCGGACGATTTAACATCGGCTCTGAGTCTTCCATGGGGTGAAGTACCCATTTAGTACCAAGTTCCTTTACTCGTTCTAATTTAACATGATGTAGAAATAAGGGTGCTCGTATGTATGTCCCGTCTAACATGGCTCCACTTATGAATGGATATCCAATATATAGATCATATAACCCTGTTTCATCTTCGATCCCTTTTAAATTACGATAAAGAGTAGTCAATTTCCCCGACAGATTCAGTGATTCTTCGTCTCTCACATTCTGTTTCACGAGTTCAATTTGTCGTTTGTTTCTAATAACGGCCTCCAGTATATCCAGAGGATTTTTATTAATTTTCGTTACTTCATTCAAATCAAAATTCCATTTGTTATACACCTTAAGCATGCGAATCGATCGATTTCGTCGACTAATGTCATTCAATCTATCCTTTAAAACCGTTAATTTTTCTTTCAATTTAGATCACCTTATTTTTCTGTTCGTTCGAATACATAGTTTCATTATATACTTCTTTGTGCAAGAATATTTCAATAATGAAGGGAAATTGTGGTTTCTCTAATATGTACACTTATAAGGGCACTTCCTTTTGTTAAAAGTCAAATTATATTTGTGAAGTAGTCGTAAAACAAAATAAAGGGGCAAATTAGTTTCCTAATTGCACCTTTATTTTGTTCTTTTCAGAACTGTGGGTCAGTGTCACATTGTCCCTGTGGATAAAATTATTTAAAAAGTAGGGGCAATTTTAATGTCATGGTCTTATCCATTAACATAGAATAGTTGAAGGAGGGTGATTAAAGGATATCAACAAGCATGTTTGTGAATCTTTGCTGTGAATTATGTAGGTTAGCAAATATGCAAAATGAGTTATGATTTTTATGTATTTATTAAGAACATGTTTTCGGACAAGCATAACCCAAAATTTACCAATAGTCTTCCTTCGTTCAATCTGATTTGCAACAGAATACGATTTGATTAATATTACGCCTATTAGAAAAGCAATAACGAAACCAAGCATGCCTAGTGCACCAACCCATCCAATCGTAAATGTAAGAAAAAATACATAGCAAAAACCAACCAAGATGATTGCAATCGGAACGTTATACGGAAATAAGCGTTTCCAGCCTTTGGCTAATAAAGCAGAACTTATTAGTATGACAATCGAGATAATAATATGAAGTGAACCCCATCGGAATCCTATACTAGACCCCGCATCCTCAACTAAGCTAGGTTGATGGTTAAGATCATAAAGTGTAGTATAACTTGTAATAACCGCCATGAGTATTACAAGAATGAAAATAGTCCAGTTTATTGCTCTCATGTAATCTTTTTTGTTCATTTGATCTCCCCTCAGTTCAATGTAGATTATTGGTTCTACCTATCAAACCCCCATTTTAAACAAGAAATACATTATCTAAGCATCCCGTTTACGTAGTTGCTGGTTCCGGAAAGTAAAAGCTATATACACCCATTATAATTAGAAAAAAAAGGATCACAGATAAGAAAACTAAAATAGTAATCCCTACTTTGTTGTTATTTTTTTTGAAATTCATAAATAAAAAATAAAAGATCAAAGCATAAACGAATAACGGCACAATCAGGGGTATAGCTAATTGCATAAGACTCTCCAAGCTTCCATCTCCTTATAATCTAATATGTACCTATTCAACAAAAGTGTCATATTTCCCTTGTTTATTATCCATTTCTTTTCCATCTTTTTTACTACACTTGATATGCTAGTTTAATAGAGGTATGTTAAATTTATCCTTAATATATTGGAGGGAGATACGTGGATTATATAACTGTCATATCTTTTTTAGGTGCTGCAATTGTACTTACGATTATGCCAGGGCCAGATAATTTATTCACTCTAGCACAGAGTATAGCTAAAGGCAAAAATGCAGGGATCTTTACGACACTTGGGCTTTGCACAGGATTGTTGGTACATATTTCAGCTGCGACAATAGGAATTTCAGCGGTGATTTACAAGTCCGCTTTTGCGTTCACTGTCGTAAAATATGCAGGAGCTGCATATTTATTATTCTTAGCAGTTAAATCTTTCCGAGAAAAAGCTTCAAGTTTAACCCTAAATAGCGCGGACATATTAGACTACAAATCTTTATACAAAAAAGGGGTTATTATGAACCTATTAAATCCAAAAGTATCTTTGTTTTTCCTAGCTTTCTTCCCACAGTTTATTAATTATGAAAGTGGACAGGTTTCGATTCAAATGCTTGTTTACGGTCTTCTATTTCTAGTCCAGACTTTAGTGATTTTTTCTTTAATCAGTATCTTTGCTGGGAAAGTTGGTAACTTCATACGTAAAAATCCAACCCTCTCTAAGAAAATTAACTATATTCAAGGGTCACTATTCACCCTCATTGGACTAAAAATTATCTTTAGCGAGAAATGATTGTTTTATAATTTAATAAATAGTTTCGTGCTATTAATCTAGGAGGCAAAATGATGAAATATTATGTAGTTGATGCATTTGCAGAAAAAGTGTTCGAGGGAAATCCCGCTGGTGTTTGTGTTATGGAGGAATGGCCATCTGATGAAACGATGCAAAAGATTGCGATGGAAAACAATCTTTCCGAAACGGCATTTGCTGTAAAAGGTGCTGAAAGCTACAAGCTTAGATGGTTTACACCTGGAGGAGAAGTTAACCTTTGTGGACACGCAACATTGGCGACGGCCTTTGTGATTATGAACTATTATGAAAAACAATTAGAAACCGTCCAATTTGAGACGATGAGTGGTCAATTAATTGTAAATAAGACTGATGATTTGTATGAACTGGATTTCCCAACTGTTCCTTCAAAACAGATTCCTCTTACTGAACAGATCATTGATGCTTTGGGAACCACACCAGTCGATTCTTATCTGAATAGAGATTTCCTATTTGTACTAGATTCAGTAGAAGCAGTTAAAAATTTTCGCCCTGACTTTTCAAAACTTGAACAATTGCCAGAGGGACTTGGAGTAATAATAACTGCAAAGTCAAAAGAGGTTGATTTTGTTTCAAGAGCATTTTTCCCAAAATTAAAAGTAAATGAAGACCCAGTATGTGGTTCTGCACACTGCGGTTTAATACCATACTGGGCAGAAAAACTACAAAAACGTGAAATGGTCGCTCGACATTTATCCGACAGAGGCGGCACACTCTATTGTAAGTATGAGGACACACGGGTAAAAATAGCCGGAAAAGCAGCCATCTATTTAATCGGAGAAATAAATGTTAAATAGCTGTGCTGTGAGATCTACATTTTTAAATTTCTTCCTTACACATATAGCCCTGTTCTAATTATAGGACAGGGTAAATGTAATTGATCTCAATCTATTGAAATTAAACAAAAAAATAAATGCAGAGTTCCTTCAGTTTAGATATTAATTATTATGAGCGATTTGAATAAGGTTACCGCATGTATCGTCGAGAACAGCTATTGTGACTGCACCCGCATTTGTCGGCTCTTTGGTAAATATTACACCAAGTTTCTTTAATCGTTCGTACTCTTGGTGAACATCTGTAACACCAAACATGGTTGCTGGTATCCCTTCAGTAAAGATCTTCTTTTGATAATCTTGTGCAGCTGGATGTACATTTGGTTCGAGTAAAAGCTCCGGACCTTCTGGATCCTCGCGGGAAACCAGCGTTATCCACCTAAATTCGCCCATGGGAACATCATGTTTCTTTACAAAGCCTAGTTTTTCAGAATAAAACGCCAGTGCTTTATCTTGATCTTCTACGAATAAACTGGTAACAATGATTTTCATACTTTTTTACCTCCAATAAACCTTCTTATGTATAATTTGTCTAAGATTTTGATATCAAAACTACTCATAAATTGTAAGAAATTCTATTACAAACATATCTTAACACTTTTTATTTGCAGTTCAAAATCGAGACATTTATAAATAGTCATCTCTCCTTATAATCATTTACATTCTTAACACGAGAAAAATGTTTAATATTATTTTCGAAAAGAGATAATTAGTTTAATAAGTCTTTAGGTCATTACCGCTCGTTTGCTGAAATTATTTAAAAATTTCCTCTTCCAAACTTTCAATTCTTTCTCTCAACTTTTTATTTTCTTTTTTTACCTCATACGAGTTATAAAAGGCTCCTCGCAGCAAGGGAAAACGCAAACCATGCCTATAACCAATCCATTCCAGAATCCCCCTCTAACACTAACAAAATTAATTCTACCTTAGTGAGTAAGTTTTATTGTAAAGCCTTACCCATAATCACATATGGAAAATCGTTTTTGTTTGGTATAAATGGTTCTTTAACAACTACCCATTCCAATCTATGGTACAAATTACGTGCAGAGCTATTATTTACTTGAGTAGTTAGTACAGCGGTTTTATTCGTTACTTCCTTTAGTAATTCATGAATGAGCCTTGTTCCGTTACCCTGGTTTCTATGTTTTGGATGCACAGCTAATTCAACAAACTCAAAACAATCTTGAAGCCATTTTTCATACTCGATTGGACCAAGCTCATTTGCAAGTAAATCGTGATAATATTGTCCTGCTTGTGATGAGTATCCATAGGAAAAACCAAGAATTTCCTCATTATCTGATTTCAATATATATCCCCTAAATCCGTCATAATTTATGTGTTTTTTCAAACGTTCGATGATGGACTGATTCCACACTTCTCTATAAAGACGATCGATTGTGACCAATAAGTGTTGGTCTTTATCTATTTTTACAACCCTTACCACCTTGATCCCTCCAATTTTTATCTCCTAAAATTTTCACACATAATTTGAATCATTCTTTGGAATTTGCATTATAATGGATAAGACTTTTTGTATTAATATATCCCCAAATAATGTTTCTTTTTTATATGTCATTTTAATATTTCTATAGAGAAAACATTGTTCTTTTCAAAATCATTTATTATTTCTTGGGATAATAGTAATCTTAATTGGTCCTTAGTTGCCCATTTGTAATTTGAGTGTTCATTCGATAAAACAACGTCTTTACTAGTACTGTTACATTGATAAGTCAATATAACAACTTGTCTTGTTGGGGCGGTTTTAAATGTAGTTGCATATAAAATTTTCTCAACTGTAACAGATAAACCTACTTCTTCTTTAATTTCACGTAAAAGTGCCGTTTCTAAATTTTCACCGAACTCTATTTTTCCCCCAACACATTCCCAAGTTCCTCCGCCTATTTCATCGTCTTTTGCCCTTTGAACGATCAAAACTTTTCCATCATTCACAATTACACCTTTTAGTGCAACAACTATTTTATTTGGATTTGTCATTTTAAGCACCTTCCTGTTGATAAAAAATAAATCGTATTATTGGAGTCTCATGTATACCTTCATATCAAACTCTCTATCTTCAATACTTAGAAGCAAGAGGTTAATAATAGCTTTTCAAAATACGATAAGGTTAGTTGTTCATTAACTTTGACTTCCTTAATCTGTTGAAATCCATTTTTTTTATAAAAGTTAATTGCTGGAGTATTTTTTGAACCTGTTGCTACTTTTAGAGTGTCAACCTTAAACTTTGCTTCAATGAAGTTTAAAAGCGATTTTCCAATTCCTTTTCTAAAATGGTTTGGATGCACAAAGAACCTATGTATATCAACAATTTTATCATCCAATTTAATAGAGACTACTCCACATAATTCATCATTTTCATAATAACCAAAGAATGTTTCTCCGCTTTGTTGTAAAGTATTTACTGTATCCTTTAAAGGTGGAATTTCAAATGAACCAATTATTTCAGCCTCTACCATATATGATGGGATTTGAATATTTAAAACGTCTTCAGCGTTTCTTCTATTACGAATGTCAATCATGTTAATCAAGGAAACACCCCTCAATAATTATAGCCACCATTATTACTGTGGAATAAAAATCATACAAATCCTAGTAAGATCAAAGGAAACAGTTACAATCCGTAGAATTATAAGGTCAAAAAGTAAAAACGTTGCACCTTATTATAGGTGCAACTCAGAATGTTACTATTTTGATTATTGAATGAATCTCATTAATTTAACTTTGCAAAAGCTACTAATGAACCCTGATCACAAGATTCGAGACCATTCTTTTCATAAAAATGTCTGACATCAGGAGCTTCTTCTGTTAATAAAACTTTTTGGCGAACTTTTTGATATTTCTTCAGAATTTGTTCCATAAGTTGAGTAGCAATACCTTGATTTTGATAAGCATTTAACACAAGTATATCTTGGATATAAAGAATTGTAAGCCCATCGCCAACAACACGAATTAACCCTACTAATTCATCTCTATTCCAGGCGGATATAACATCTAAGGACTGCGATATTGCTTGTTGGAGAGTTTCTAAATCCTGGGTGTAGGCATACCACTGTACATCATTATATAATCTTTCTACTTGCTCTATATTAATATTTTTACTATGTTTATAGATAATTGTCATTTAATTTTCCTCCTCAATATTTTACTTGAAGAGGTTTTTCCATAATTTATCCACTGTCTTATGCCCCCTTTTCTGTTAATTGCTGTAAATGGATATACTTACTATTTCAACACAACTCATCAAATTCCTGCTTACTTTTCAGCTTTTCTTTTTTAAAAGAGAACAGGGGTTGGATTGCTGAAACGAAGTGGTTTAGGGAGCAAGCAAATAAAATAAGAAGTGAAAAAATTTGAACACATGATAAACAGAGTGCTCAATTTGAGTATTATGGATATTGACTAAAATAAAACTGGAGGTGCTAGTTAGTATCCTAATTGCACCTCCAGTAACTATTTTACATATCCTTGTCTTTCTTAAAACCGACCCTCTTGCCCATTAGGACAATACGATCGCCATGAAAATTTTTTACTTAAATAAGTCGCCTTGTTCATCTGAAACTTCAATTTCACCTGATTTTATTTTTTCATAAACCTCTTTCACTTTCGTAATTGTCTCTTCACTTAGGTTAGGGTTTTCTTCAGGGATACCAACACCATCATTTTCAACACTATACGTAAGTGTTTCTCCACCTGGGAATTTTCCATCTAACTCTTGTTGAATTAACTCTTGTGTAGCATGCGCCAAATTCTTCATAGCTGATGTTAAAATGATAGATTTACCATCTTCATTTAAACCATCTGCATATTGATCCACGTCAACACCAACAATCCAAACCTCTTCACCTTTTGAAGCACGCTGTTTTGCTTCGTTGATCGCCCCAACACCAACACCACCAGCTGCAGCAAAAATTACATTAACTCCCTTATTATACATTTGAGCAGCAATTTGTCCGCCAGCAGCAACGTCATCAAACGAACCTTGATAAAGAACATTTTCTTGTTTAATATTTACATTCGTGCCTAAATTTTCATTCGCATACTTAAGACCTTGTTGGAATCCCCAATTAAACTTTTGAACAGCAGGAATTTCCATTCCACCAATAAATCCAGCTTCAGCCTCTTTTAATTCTAAAGCTGTAGCAACTCCCGCCAAAAATCCAGATTCATGTTCCGCAAAGAAAATTGAAACAGTATTATCAGCTACTTCTGGAACAAAATCTCCTTTATGTGGATTACCGTCTAAAATAACAAATTTAGCATCTTCATATTTTGATTGCGCTTGGTATATCGCTGTTTCGAATTTAAAACCAGGTGTAACAATGAACTTGTAGCCTGCATCATAAAGATTTCCAATCTCTTTTAAATACTCAGCCTCAACTTCACCTGCTGGCTTTAGGTATTTTTCTTGAATCCCTAACTCCTCTTTCGCTGCTAAAATACCTTCCCAAGTACCTTGGTTGAATGATTTATCATCAATTGTACCCGCGTCAGTAACCATACCAACTTTTAGATCTGACTTTTTAACATTTTCTCCGCCATTTTCCTTATCATCAGTACCACACCCAGCAAGTAAAGTACTCGCAGCAAGTAATGATGCAAGACCCATAGCAAACTTCTTTTTAAACATTTAAAAACCCCCTAAATTTTTTGTATATTAGCAAGTAATTTGCAAGACTATTTTTCTGGTAACCACCTCCTTTTTCATTTGGAACCCAATGGCTAATCCACGATTTATACGGACTTACCTTTCCACCAACAATATATTCGACAAAAAGTGCTTTAATCCTTCTTAAATCGACTCGCAAAACAGTAAAAAAATCACTGAATTTTTCTGTCATGATATATAAACAGTGTGATTACATTTAATACGACCATAACGAAAAGAAGAACGGTTACATCAAGGACTTTAGAACCACTTATAGGAAACGGAAGAATCCAAGCCAGTAAACCAAGCACTAGACTGCCAACATTTAAAGACCTATTATGAATGATCCTCCTAATACTTTATAGCTAAATTTTAACATAATATTCCAAGTGTTTTTCAAAAAAAAGACCATCATTAGATGATCCCTTTCCAAGAACTCACTTTATAGTGGATATAAACATGGAAGCGTCTTGATTAATAAATTGGTTTTAAGTCTTCACAGACCAGAACTATAAATCCTGTTTATACACAATTCCATGCTCTAAGTATATTTTAAGAAGTGTTAATGCTTCTCCCCAGCCTACTGCACATCCAATACATGCTTTTATGTCTTTTTCAGAATCGGTGTAGCCGGTCTCATTAAGAACCACTAATGTTCCGTCTTTATAAGGCTCAAGTGTAAAAGTTACGGTTGAATTCTGTTCACCAGGTAACCATCTAAAAACAAATCTCTTGTTTGGTATTGCCTGTACGATTTTACCTCCATCTTCTATGTCAATGTTTTCACTACCAAAATCGGTGCAAATCAATTTAATTTCTCCGGTTCCGTCTGGGTATATTTCTAAAGACGTTTTATCTGTAAACCAAGCATTCCACCCTTGAGACGTTGATAATGTTTTATACACTTCTTCTAACGGTACTTTAATATAGGTTTTATGGTTTATTTCAGGCATTTTCACGTTCCTCCATATCATTATACAGGTAAGTGTGCATCAAACTTGATTTATATTCCTCGTTTTCACTATAATGGTAATATATAAAATATTATAACTTTTAAACTAAACTTCAAAAACAACTATTCTTCTAAGTGTTCCTTACATAATTTTTCGTTCCTCCATGACTATACTTCATTTGTTTAGTTTCATGCATCTATCATAATTTAATAAGCAGCTTAATATAATGGACCTGATGCTCTGTATTTATCAAAGTCTATATTTCTATCAACTCAGTCCTTCTTCTATGTAATATTCAAAAAACATTATGATCATCCTAGTTTCTAAATAAACTAGATGTATAAATTACTAAATTTTCACAGAAGGAGAGATTTAAAAATGGATACTAAAGGCAATGAAAACATTGGAGGATGCCCGTTTCACGGGGGTGCTATTAGCAGTAAATCAAGTGGTAATACGACTCGCGACTGGTGGCCAAATGCATTAAACTTGAATATTCTCCATCAACATGACCGAAAATCTAATCCTATGGGAGAGGACTTTGATTACGCAGAAGAATTTAAAAAATTAGATTACGATGCTCTTAAGCAAGATCTTCGCGATTTAATGAAAGACAGTCAAGACTGGTACCCTGCAGACTATGGGCATTATGGGCCAATGTTTATTCGTATGTCCTGGCATGCTGCTGGTACATACCGTATTGGAGATGGTCGAGGTGGCGGTGGAACTGGTAACCAACGTTTTGCACCATTAAATAGCTGGCCTGACAACGTTTTACTTGATCGAGCACGACGACTCCTTTGGCCGATTAAGCAAAAGTATGGAAATAAAATCTCATGGGCTGATTTACTTGTCCTAGCAGGTAATGTTGCCATTGAAGATATGGGTGGACCAACAATTGGATTTGGAGCAGGACGTCCAGATATTTGGCATCCAGAAGAGGACATCTATTGGGGAACTGAAACCGAATGGCTCGGTGATAATCGTTATACGGGCGAACGCGACCTTGAAAACCCGCTTGCTGCTGTTCAAATGGGGCTAATTTATGTGAACCCCGAAGGTCCAAATGGAAAGCCAGATCCGATTGCAAGTGCAAAAGACATACGTGAAACCTTTGCACGGATGGGTATGAATGATGAGGAAACAGTTGCACTTATCGCTGGAGGACATACTTTCGGAAAGGCACATGGTGCAGGAGATGCTTCTCATGTTGGGCCAGAGCCAGAGGCTGCTCCGATTGAAGCGCAGGGCTTAGGTTGGCAAAGTTCTTATGGGAAAGGGTTTGGCCGTGACACTATCGGTAGCGGTATTGAAGGTGCCTGGACAGCTAATCCGACGCAGTGGGATAATGGTTACTTTGATCTCTTGTTTGGATATGAGTGGTGGTTAACAAAGAGTCCTGCAGGCGCATGGCAATGGCTTATTGTAGATCCTGCTGAAGAGCATCTTGCACCAGATGTAGAAGATCCATCTATCAAAGTTCCAACAATGATGACTACTGCAGATATGGCAATACGACATGACCCGGAATACGAGAAAATTGCACGTCGTTTCCATCAGAATCCAGACGAATTTGCAGATGCATTTGCACGTGCATGGTTCAAGCTATTACACCGCGACATGGGCCCTAAATCGAGATATCTTGGTCCAGAAGTTCCAGAAGAAGATTTCGTCTGGCAGGACCCTGTACCAGCTGGTAATTATGATTTAACAGATGCTGAAATTTCTGAGATTAAAGCAAAAATTTTAGACTCTGGTCTTACAGTCAGTAAGCTCGTTACAACAGCTTGGGCTTCTGCTAGTACGTACCGTGGCTCAGACCACCGAGGTGGTGCAAACGGTGCTCGTATCCGCATGGCTCCACAGAAGGATTGGGAGGTAAACGAACCAGAACAACTTGCACAGGTACTCCAAGTATTAGAAGGTATTCAAAAAGATATAGAAGTCGATATCAGCTTGGCTGATTTGATTGTACTAGGAGGAAGCGCTGCAATCGAAAAAGCTGCACAAGACGCTGGCTTTGATGTAACAGTTCCATTTGCTCCTGGTCGTGGAGATGCAACACCGGAGCAAACGGATGTAGAAAGCTTTGACGTACTAGAGCCTATAGCTGATGGTTTCCGCAACTATCAAAAGAATCAGTTTAGTGTGAGTCCAGAAGAGCTACTCGTTGATAAAGCACAACTCTTAGGGCTTACTGCGCCGGAAATGACAGTTCTTATTGGTGGAATGCGTGTCCTAGGTACAAACTACGGTGGGTCAAATCACGGCGTGTTTACGGATCGTGTAGGTCAACTCACGAATGATTTCTTTGTGAACTTGCTAGACATGGGCGTGCAATGGAAGCCTGTAGGAGAAAACGTCTATGAAGGCCGGGACCGCAAAACAGGTGAGGTCGTACGTACAGCAACAAGAGTGGACCTTGTTTTCGGTTCAAACTCTGTTCTCCGTTCCCTTGCAGAAGTGTACGCTCAACATGATAACAAAGAAAAGTTTGTGCGTGACTTTATTGCTGCATGGGTGAAAGTAATGAACGCGGATCGCTTTGACCTTGAAATGGTTGAAACAAAGAAAGCGCAACTAGCAAGTAAATAATTATATAATAACGGCATCTAACCTGGTAGATCCCTTCCACCGGATAGAATCCCAGTATAAAATAAAACATCTTCCAAGTCGGAAGATGTTTTATTTATTTTTTGTATTATTGTTTCCAGTCTATTTAACTCTTTTTCTTCTCATCCATTGTGTTGCAGCCCATTTATCACCTACAATAACAGGTGCCCCACCATGTAAGGTACGTTCATTTAAGGTTTCGTCATTATAGAAGTATTCAAAATACACGGCCATCCCCTTTTGTGGAGATACTGAAAAATGAAGCTTTGGAAAATACGTTTCCCCACCCTGCTCTACATCGCTTAGATACATGACAAGTGTACTAATTCTAGGGTTGTTAATTACCTTATTGGAAGAATTGAAAAAGTCAAAATGGGCTTTATATTCTTGCCCAATCTTATAATTTAATATTTGCAGCCCTTCTCCATATTCAGTTGGTATATTCATAATCTGTGAGATTCGTGTTTCGATTCTATTGACAATTACATTTTCATTATCGTCTAAAAATGCACTACTGCCCGTTCTCATGTTATCTACATATGCATTACTAATTTTTGATCGATGCATTCTATCCTTAGATAATCTCATTAACTCATCACATTCTTCATCACTCAACACATTTCCTAATATGACAACTAATGGTTCTTCCAATCTAGCGATAATGTTTATAATTCGATCCTCAGTAATAATTTTATTGCCAACATGATTAAAAATCGTTGGCTCTTTTATCGGTAAATCTGTAGCATCCATTGTCAACTTTCATCATCCTCTTCAATCATTTAAATTAAAAATTAATGGATTGATTTATAACAGAAAGCAATTAAATAGTAGTTTTTTGTCCTTAGGTTCCTCCTGTTTTCAGAATGAAAGCCAACGCTTACATAGCTTGACTGAAAGTTTGCATTTTTTATTTTACACCCTGAAAGCCCATTTTTCTATTATTTTTTGAAAAAAATGTCATTTTTTATTTCGGAGTTGTTTTTTTACGAAAATATTAAAAGTAAAAATCCTAGATACAAATAAGAATTTGCATCTAGGATTTTATATCATGGACAGTATCCTGTTTCACCTTATTTATTTGGAATTGTAATAGGATTACTAGCACTCATACTCGAATTTTGAATCATATCACGTAATTTTTCAACAATGTCAAGTTGTAAGAATCCATTTCCTTCCGCGCTTTTTCTGTTTCCTAGCGGTACCGTTCGTCTAATGAGCTGTGCGTATACCTCTGCTTCACTAAGTGTTCGATCAAATTCTTTTTCACTTAAATTGACGATTAATGCTATCGCACCCGCTACATGCGGAGCCGCCATGGATGTACCAGTTAGTTTTGCATATTTCTTATCTGGATAGGTTGAAATGACTTCGACCCCAGGTGCAACAAGATCAATTTCTGTATGAGAGTTAGAAAAAGGAGCAAGTTGCAAATCCATATCCACGGCTCCTACCGAAATCACTTCGTTATATGCACCAGGATAAGCATACTCAAACGTATCCTCTTGGGAATCCCCTTCATTCCCTGCTGCAACTACTACAGATATATTTTGGTCAACGGCATGTTGAATCGCCTCATGTAATTCGGACACGTCTTCGGGTCCGCCTAGTGACATGGAAATCACACGAACTTTTTCGTCTTTAGAACCACGCCATTCGACTGCATAGTGAATGGCCTTGATAATCCAATCATAATTTCCTGCCCCTTCTCCCGTTAATGCCTTTAAGCTTAAAATTTGGGCTTTTGGAGCAATACCAACAACACCATTATTATTTAGAGTGGCAGCTATTGTACCAGATACATGAGTACCATGTCCGTTATTATCCTCAAATACATCAGGGTCACCCTGATAATCCGTTGTAAAATTACGTCCTGCTATAATTCGATCCTTTAAATCTGGATGAGACGTGTCAATTCCTGTATCAATGACAGCAATAACAATCCCTTCACCCTGATTGCTTTCATCCCATAATGAAGGGGCCTGTACCAATTGAACTCCCTCTGGTATTTCTTGTGTTTGATCCACAACTGACTGAATGGTAAACGGTAATAATTTGACTTGATTTTTCACGATGGTTTTCCTCCTTCAAATCAATTTTCAAAACGAATTACCCTTATTCCCTTCTGTCTAGTCTTGATTTGTTGTTAACTAATTGGCCAACCTTCAACTATAGGGGAAGGTTTGTTTCATTATAGCAACCTAAGAAGACTTTAACAATAATATAGACTGAAAATTATGAAAATGAATAGTTTGTCCTAAACTTGAAAACAGACTTTTTTCTCATTATTTGCCTTATTCCATTGACTGTCTTACTTGTCAGGTTAGACCTCTTTTTTATGATTGTAAAAATGAAATGTATGGGAATAGTAAAAAGAAAAGTGGAGGGTGAGTACCATAGAGACTTTTACTCATTATAAAATAAATGAAACCGAACATGGAATTGAAGTCATCTTATTTCTTAATGAAAATACAACAGAATTTTCTGCAGAATTAGGCTCGCTCACAAAAATGAATGAGTCCAATATAACAAATGAAGCGATTAGCTTTATCAAAAGAAAATTACCTTTATTAAAGATTAAGACCTGTAAAATTATGGCTGGTGGGATGTTGTTATCAGTACTAGGTATTGGCGCTATGCCTTCACAAAAAGCGGCTGCAGCTAAAAATACAGTTACACATTCACAGACTGATTCTTTAAATTATAAGGTATCGGCTGGAGATACACTTTTTAGTATTGCCCAGCGGCACGGTACATCAGTTAATGCTATTAAGGAAGCTAATCATTTATCCTCTGATGTATTACAAATTGGGCAGCTATTAACGATTCCTACTGGTGTGAGTTCCGTTCTAATTCATAATACTCATCAAGTCGTTTCTGGGGACACGTTGTATAGTATAGCTCAGCGTTATGGTACTTCGGTTGATGCAATCAAGAAGATCAATCAATTGTCTTCGGATTTATTAAGTGTTGGACAAACATTGACCATTCCTTCTGGAGAAACATCTTCTCCAACCCAAAGTACATACCAAGTTGCATCTGGAGATACGTTGTACAGCATTGCAACCCGTAATGGAACAACGGTTGATGCAATTATAAAGGCTAATGGTTTATCTTCGAACATTTTACAGGTCGGGCAGACGTTAGTAATTCCTATTGGTAGTACATTGACACCAACTCAAACTGCTACAACTACCTATCAAGTCGTTTCCGGAGATACGTTATACAGTATTGCTACACACAATGGTACTACGGTAGATGGAATCAAGAAAGCAAATAATCTATCTTCAGATTTTTTACAACTCGGACAAACATTAACAATCCCTAATGGAGGTACATCTACACAAATTCAAAGTGATGATAATACTCATCAAGTCAGACCTGGAGATACATTGTACACTATTGCGAAGCGCAATGGTATATCGGTGGATGCGATCAAGAATGCCAATAATTTGTCATCAAATTTATTAGAGGTTGGACAGGAGTTGTCCATTCCATCTAGCGGTAAGTCGGCATCTCCTACCCCTTCATTTACTAAAGAACAAAAGTCAGCATATAACGAAGAAGATGTCGAGTGGCTGGCAAAAATGATCTATAGTGAAGCAAGAGGTGAATCACTTGAAGGACAAATTGCAGTTGGTGCTGTTATAATGAATCGGGTAAAAAGCCCTTTATTTCCGAATACTGTGAAAGAAGTTTTATTTGAAAAAAGCAATGGGTATTATCAATTTACTCCAGCAGAAACAGGTGCAATCAATACAGCCACACCTAATAAACAACACATCGAAGCAGCCAAACGAGCAATGAATGGTGACGATCCTACAAATGGAGCACTCTTTTTTTACAATCCTGATAAAACTTCAAGCTCTTATCTAAGAAGCCGCACAGTTTCAACCACTATCGGGAACCATGTGTTTGCTTTTTAAAATAATACACAATAAGGTAGCGATCCGAATATTTTAAGGAGGCAAAAGATGTCTAAAAATAATAACGAATCACAAAATAGGATTGAGTTTAGTATCTGGGACACAAATACAGAAAGAAGTCATTCAATACCAGCTTCTAAAACTTCTGAAACTCCAAAGAAAAATACCTCTAGGTATAGCAAAAATGAAGAATAGCACATTTAATAAGAAAAAACTGCGATGAACTTTAAAAGCAAACTACAAAACGCGCAAAAGATTATTCAACAGGTTCAACAACAAATTCATATACAAATAAAGAGTGAATGTCCCCATGCAAAGTATTCCTTGAACATACCGGGGACACGCACTCTAGAATTTTTATATTTGATTACGGCAACTTATATTCATATTTATCGACAATTGATTTTGGAAATTCCATCCTTGCTGTCATTAACGGATCAACAACTTGACAAATTTTTAGATCTCCCACAAGTGATAACAGCATTCCCGCTTCATCAACCTCCAATCCTAATTTCTCTACAATGAAGGTATGCATTTGGATGGTAGCCAACTTTGCGGCCTCATCTAAGTCTTTAGCAGATGCAATGGTAATAATCTTATCGTCACTTTGCAGCATTGGTAAAGGAAGGGAGTTGTCTTTGATTACACTCACTTTAACCGTTACCTTACCGGGGATTTCAAGACCGCAAATTACAATTTCACCATCTGCCATTACTGCATGTAAGTCACCCATTGATAATAGAGCACCTGGAACATTAACGGGAAGATAAAGTGTTGAACCTTTTATGATTTTTTTACAATCCATGTTTCCTCCGTGCGCACCAGGTGTTCCAGTCGGAATTTCCTCTGTTTCTGGAGATGTCCCGATTACACCAATCATTGGTTTAATAGGTATATGGATTTCATCATTAAAGATTGCTTTCCCATCTTGAATTGGAATAATTTTAGTCGTTTCTCCCGTAACAATATCACCTAAAACTCCTAAATTCGGTGCCGTTGTCATAACACCCTTTTTTTCAATCTCAATATCTATTATTTCAACCTTTAAGATGTCTCCCCTTTCAGATCCTTCAACATAGAGAGGTCCTGTTGCAGGATTAATCTTATCCCATCCTACTGAACTGAATGGCTGGTCCTCCCGCTGGATAAGATTGCTAAAGCAATCTAACGTTTCAAATACGACTGTACTACCAGATTCAACTCTTTTTACTGGTGAATTTTTGGGAGACATCTTTAGGACTGCATGTTCTTTAGATATATACTCCATTTTTGTAAAACTCCTTCTTCTTTTTTCTTATTATCCAGCTGTTAAAGTATAAGCGACCGTTCCATCACTATTAATATCAATTAAGGCTCCCCTTAACATTCCTTGATCGTAGTCCGTACCAGCATTAATACAAATTGTCCGGCCAATAGTTGCAACACCTCGACTTTCATGCACATGACCATGTAAAGAAAGTAGTGGTTGATACCTTTCAATTGCTTCCCGTACGGCTTTACTACCAGTAGGACCCGTTGCTAATGAGTCACCATCTAACACTGGCTTTAAGTCTTTATCATACTGGGTCCCTTGGTCTAAATCCGTATCATATGGTGGGATATGGATGTTAAAAATACATTTACTCATATCCTTCACTTGTGATGCAAGTGTATTAATTTTTAATGCGAGTTCCTCCTCTGTAAATTCACGAGGATACTTAAATACACTCGGTTTTCCTCCTCCAATTGAGAGGATTTCAATTCCATTGTATTCTATGATTCTTCCATCACCATTTTCTACAAAACTACCTGAGTTAAGAATTTCATCTATATAGAAATCATCTACACTTCCAGGGATCATAATACAAGGAATGTTAGCTGCTTTAAATCTTTCATCAGCTAAAGCAACCCATTGTTTCAGAACCTCGATTTGCAATTCCTTAATTATTCTTTCTGCGTCTTGTTCGTTTAACTGATTTAGTTCATCTTCAGTTATTACAATTGGATAAAACCCCGCATCCCGTAAATTTTTTTTTAGATCCGGAAGTTCTTTGATATTTTTCACCTTAACTTTTGATCCATAATATTTACATGTATAAACTCCAGATTTTTCAACGATTGGGACTACCATTTTTCCGGTAAAGTCACCTCCGAAGATCATTAATTGTGCCTTGTAAAACTTTCCAGCATTTGTGAATTTCCTGAAAGCTGTTTCAGCACCATGTATGTCGGCTGCATAAAATATCTTCACTGTCCTCACCCCACTCATTATTTATATAAGAGAAATTAACTCAATCAGAAGGTATTTCTTGGAATTGAATATCGATATCTATTCCTTTTTTCGCATTCGAACGCTTCATGACAAAATAGATAATGATCGGAATACACATTAACAATAGTGATACGACGATCATTGTAAATGGTAAATCTCCTCTAAAGAATGGAATCAAGAGATAGTAACAAATGGAAACACTAATCGCTAATGTTAACCAACCTAGAATTGTTACCAAGTGAACGCCTAAGAACTTCGTTTTTACGATTGGAGGTGATGAATTAAATAATATTTTCTTCTTAGTTGAAAATAAGATTCCAGCAATCCCTAAGAAAATCCATGCCAAAAACCAAGTGAAAATTGTGTATGCAATATTTGCCGTCCAAGCAGGAACAAAGATATCAAGCATTAGGAAAAACCAAGCACCAATAATAACGGTTCTTAAAGCATAGGTTGGTGAATTTGTCTTTGGATTAAGTTCCATAAACTTCTTTGGAATTAGTCGATCAAATGACCAAGCAACGAAGTTTCTTGATGGACCAAAACCTAAACCAGCTGCTGAACCGAACGTTGCGATGGCAAAACATATGGCAATTAAGAACACAAAAATTGGACTCTTTGTCATGACCCCAATCATGATTGTGATAAATGGATCATAGCCTTCAAATGGATATGCCTCATGTCCTGCATTGTATAGATAATATAAACTGTTTGACCAAATATCTCCAAAGTTTACATATGTCATTCCATAGAAAACAGCCCAAATGACCATTAGAATTGTTAGAGAGCCAAATAATGCAAGCAACTGAGACTTTTGAACGTTACGTACTTCTCCTGCCAGATTTGCTCCAAAGGTTGAACCAAGTGTATTCAAAATGATATAAGTGGACCCTGCCATAATCGTGGCACCTACAAGAAACTCAGTCGTATAGCCATCTTGTGCAGCGATTTTGATAACGTCGTCGTAATTTAATCCTGTAAGTTCCGTAAAGTTGGCAGCAAAGGTTCCTTGCCCTGTTATAAGGTTTGCGATTATAAAGACTAATGCTCCAACAAGAGTTGCCCCTAAAGTTAAATAGGCAAGCCGCACCATCCACTTTGTTCCCTTGTAGTAGATGAAATAGATGAATAAAAGTAGGGCGGTTCCGAGAATTGCATGCATATAGTTACTGTCAAAAAATTCCGCATACCCCAACCAGGTTGGATCATTTCCTTTGATAACCGACATTGAGTAGAAGAACTCTACGATGGACCATTTAATAATCCAATTTAACAAAATCCCTGTCCATGAAATTGAAGTAAAGGTTATCATAAAACTTGCCATTAATCCTATTGAAGGATGAAGAATACGACTAATATAAATGTATTCACCTCCTGATCTAGGCATCGAAACGGACAGTAGCCAATAAAGACCTGCAATAACAAACATTTGTGAAACTGTTACAATTGCCCAAACCATATGTGCCCCAGGATATAAAAATGGTGCCCACATTATATACACAAGAGCAAACATTAGACCAGGATTAGCTGCTGAGTAAATCATCGTATCAATTGGACTAATCTGTCGTGCAATACCGCCAGTTGATTTCTGTTCAAACAACGCAAGACCAGTTTTTGACATCTTCTCACCTTTCTTTCTTGAGGTTTATTCATATGACCCAAGAGACCACTACGCCAATACAAAAATACATGAGGGTTCACATTTTTTATTTCGATATATTCACCTCCTTTATAGGAATAAGGAAGGATATTGTCCAAAAATTCAAAAAATAGTAACGAAAAAAAATTGAAGCTTTTTTATAATAGTTGCAAAAGCTTGTTCACGGATCTTGCAGAAGTATCAAGTGCTCCCCTTTCTTCATCAGAAAGGGGTAATTCTATAATACTTTCAATTCCATTTCCCCCCAGTATTGTTGGAACACCAAGGTATATTCCATGGTGTCCATACTCACCTTCTAAATAAGCAATCGAAGGGAGAATTCGTTTTTTATCGTTCACGATTGCATCCAACATTTGAACAATTGAAGCTGCAGGTGCAAAATAAGCACTCCCATTCCCTAGTAATTTTACAACCTCTCCTCCACCATTACGCGTTCGCTCAACGATTTCAGAAATTTTTTCTTCTGGAAGGATTTTTTCTAATGGTATTCCGCCCGCATATGAATATCTTATTAAGGGCACCATGGTATCCCCATGACCACCGAGAACGAAACTAGATACATCTTCTACCGAAATATTTAACTCTTGGGCAACAAAAGTATTAAACCTTGCTGTATCAAGAACACCTGACTGACCGATTACTCTATTTTTTGGAAAACCTGTAGATTTATAGCACACAAAAGACATCACATCTACCGGGTTACTTAATACTAAAATGTAACTATTTGGAGCATACTTCTTAATTTGTTCAGAAACTTCTATAATAATTTTCGCATTTATAGTGACTAGGTCATCCCTTGACATTCCAGGCTTCCGTGCAAACCCTGCCGTTACAATCACAAGATCAGAATTGGCAATGTCCTTATAATGACTACTTCCGAAAATAGTAGAGTTAAATTTTTCAATAGGGCCCGCTTCCTGGATATCTAAAGCTTTTCCTTTTGTTGGGTTTTCCATAGATGGGATATCAAGTAGGACAATATCGCCTAGATCCTTTTGCGCAATCATGAGTGCAATTGTAGTTCCCGTATTTCCTGCTCCAATGACTGCAAATTTCTTCCGCTTGAAGGACACGCCACTTTCCTCCTTCCAGAATGAGCTTATTCTAGAATGTTAGGTTTATCTGTTATCGAAGGGTCTTTATCCTTCCCAATCTCCTTGTCAATCTTTGCAACCAATGGTCGAATACTATTATCAGGATGTGGAATCACATTTGAAGAAATCAGTGCTCCAGTACGTTCTGCAATCTTTGTACCTGATTCAACTGCCGCCTGAACGGCACTAACATCACCCTCCACTAAAATCGTAACGAGTGCTGCATCAACCATAGACTGATTGACAAGTCTAACATTTGCATTCTTTAACATTGCATCTGCAACCTCAATGGATGTTGCTAGTCCCCTTGTTTCAATCATCCCTAACGCTTTAGTCAAATTCCTCACCTCTTCCTTTTTCTATGGCATCGATTATTCCGATAATTAGGGCGTCAATAGGAATATTTGCATTTTCAACATAAGAAGCTGGGGTACCTTTTGTCACCATCACTCGATCACCTAATCCAGCACCAATTCGATCGACTGCAATAAATGCCGGTTGCAGGGGGTTGTTTTTAACTAAACGTTCAGGCTGAACCACTAAAAATTTTAGACCAGTTAAATTTTCCTCCTTACGCGTTGCCCATATGTTCCCAATCACTGTACCAATGACCATGATTCATCCCTCATTTTGGTTCAAAAATTTAATAGAAATTCCCTTTTCTTTTGCAATATCTCTTGCAAGAGGAGTGATGATTGTCTTTGGGTGAACGAGGATACTTTTCATCTCCCATTTCTCAACAATTTCCTTTGTTAAAAGTTTTTCATTTGATGTATGTCGATTCCGAATGGTATCTTGTTGGGTTGAATTTGAAATATTTTCAATCGGAATCATAGCAGATAATGGATAAATATGAACACCATAATCATGTAATTGCAATTTGTATTGTACTAATTTCCGTAAGTACATATTGTCGCTTATACAATTTTCCTCTGATTCAATCATCCAGGATAGGTTGTCATCTGGGATAAAATCAACACGATACTCTTGATACATTAACTTTGAAAAAAGGATACTTTCCGGAGTATCTGCTAACCCAAGTGCAGCCTTCACTAAGAGGTCCTGACCTACCTCCAAAAAGACGGCATGATGAAAGCCACTAGGAATTTCATGACAAGAAAAAGGTATTTGTTCAATATCCCAATACCTTTTTAGTCTCTCAATCTGTTGCAGGCTTTTTTCTGACTCTTGATGAAGTACAAGAAGCTTTGGTTTTTTATGCTGCTTCTCAAACTCAATTAACCGAAGAACTTCCCTCACAATTTTTTCGACTTCATGTTGTTGGATCATTTACAAATACCTTCTTTTATAAGTTTTCCTAACTGGCCATCTGAAATGAGACCTGCATTCGCTTCATCCGTATCAATGTGCATTTCTAAAACGTAGTTAGGTGAAATCCGAACCTTTACTTTTTCAAATCGAATTGGACGAATACCGTCAGGAATTTCAACCTTCACATAGTCGCCATCTTGAAAGTTAAATTGACGGGCCATTTCAAGAGGCATATGAATATGTGCTTGTGCCAGAATTAATCCTTCTTTTAGATAGATACTTCCTTTTGGCCCAACAATTGTAATGGGGGAAGATCCTATAATATTCCCAGATTCTCGTACAGGTGGGCGTATTCCTAATTTCTTTGAATCTGTAAAGCTAACTTCAATCTGTGTTAATTTACGTATTGGTCCTAGTATTCTCACTTTTTCAATACTCCCACGTGGACCAACGATGGACACCGTTTCATTTGCAGCAAATTGACCAGGCTGCTTTAAATCTTTTCTTTTGGTAAGTTGATACCCCTTTCCAAAGAGTGTTTCTACATCTTTCTCACACAAATGGCAGTGACGAGCAGAAACACCGATTGGCACTTCTAACGAACAAGTTCTATTACTCTCATTCAATTGTTTTAATACGCGATTAATAATCATGCTTGTGGTTATCTCATTCATTTATGAAGCACATCCTTTCAATATGAAAGGTTCAACTTATCTGAATTTATTTTCTTATTCTATTTTAGGTAATATAATTTGTAACTCATTATGTGGTCGTGGGATGACGTGTACAGAAATAAGCTCTCCTACACGTTGCGCTGCTGCACTACCTGCATCTGTCGCTGCTTTTACGGCTCCAACGTCTCCTGTTACAAGAACTGTCACAATACCTCCTCCAACATGCACCTTTCCTACTAAGTTAACATTAGCGGCCTTTACCATTGCATCTGCAGCCTCTAATGAAGCAACCAAACCTTTTGTTTCAATCATTCCAAGTGCTCCGTTTATCTCTCTTGACATCATGAATTCCTCCTATTTACTCGTTTTGATACTTCTTCACTATACTTGATACAAGCTGTGAAACTAATTCTGAATCGATTTTTTGTGTGTCCATCTTTTTTTCATTAATGACATTCAGAACAATTTGCTCAATTTGATCCGTTTTTTCTCTTTCCATTTTTTCATTTGACTGATATTTAGAGGTTTTGGGAATGGTAACGTCTCTAATTCCATGTGCAATCCTTTTGATATTCAGTAGATGTCGAGTTGTAATGTTATCTGATGTAATGTTTCCACCATAGGACCCACAGCCTAATGTAAACGATGGGGTGATACCTGTCGTTGCTCCTGCTGCACCAATAGAAGCCAAGGTATTTACCAAGATTCGAGAAACAGGCATTTCATCCCCAAACATTTGAATAACAGCTTCATCCTTGGTATGAAGGGAAAGACTATGACCCCTTCCACCAATATTTAATAATGAATGACAAATCTCTTTTGCTTCTTCTACGTCGTTTACTGTATAAAAAGCAAAAATCGGGGATAGTTTTTCAATCGAGAATGGAACATTCTTACCGACATGGGTTTCCTCTGCAATGAGCACCCTTGTGCCTTTAGGTACATTAACCCCGGCCATCTCAGCAATAAGTTCAGCCGAACGGCCAACAATTGCTGGATTTAATTTCCCTTTTATTGGAGATATAATATTTTCTACTTTTTCCTTTTCCCACTCATCTAGGAAATAACAATCGTTATTTTTTAACTCTCTAATTGTGATTTCTTTTACGTTTTTATGAACTACCATGGCTTGTTCAGTAGCACAAATGGTACCATTATCAAATGATTTACTATCGACAATCATTCTAACAGTATCCTTGATAGGGGCAGATTTATCTATATAGACTGGCACATTACCGGGTCCTACACCGTATGCGGGCTTTCCAGAACTATAAGCGGCCCGAACGAGTCCCCCTCCACCTGTTGCTAGAATTAAATGAACATCCTTATGTTTCATTAATTCTGTAGTAGCAGGCATGGTAGGATGAGTAATCCATCCAATTAATCCAGAAGGTGCCCCAGCTTTTAAAGCAGCTTCATTACATATTTCCAACGCTTTCACTGTACAAGATACTGCCGAAGGATGTGGACTCACAACAATCCCATTTCGAGCTTTTAGGGAAATGAGAGTTTTAAATATTGCGGTTGAAGTTGGATTTGTGGTCGGTATGATACATCCAACCACACCAAACGGAAAAGCAATTTCGGTTACCTTTTTTACAGAATCAGTATGAATAACGCCAACCGTTTTCTCATTTTTAATTGATTCATAAACTCCTAATGAACCAAGTTCATTTTTTATTTTTTTGTGTTCTACAATTCCCATTTGCGTTTCTTCAACTGCTAATCGAGCTAAATATTCAGAAGCTTCAAATGCTGCTTCGGCTATGCTTTTAATAATATGATCTACTTTTTCCTGTGAATATCTCTCAAACTCTTTTTGTGCCTTATTGGCATGTTTTACGGCCTCACGCATTTCTTTAATGGATAACAGGTCATAATCTAAATCAACGATAGAAATCACCCCTTTCTCTATTAACAATTAATGATGGGGGAAGAATTTTACTTTATCCTGTGCTGCTTCATGAATATTACCTTTACTAGTGTTTAGTATTTTTGATGAAATACTTTTCCATGTTTGTAATTCTGCTTCATTCAGAGGATTTAAATATGAATTTCCCTTTTTCTTTGGATCTCCTATCACCCTTGAGATTGCTTCCCACTCCTCTATCTCTGCTTTACTCAGTGGATGATATCTTGAACTATTATCAACTGATGAAAATTGATTGTTTGTTTTATTTGTAGAATCCTCTTTGATTGCATGCGCATTACTGTACTCCTCTAAATTAGCTATTACGAGTCGAGTAATTTTTTCTACGAGATTTGCATCCATATTTTTCAGCTCCTATGTGGGGAATCCTTGTTATGAAAAGGCTTACAAAAATCACCTATATTTTTGTATATAATAAATACGTCTTAGCTATTTCATCTGTTTCAACTGAAAAATTACTTCCTAGTTCTCGAGTGGTTTCGTTATCCCGACTACCAACCCACGCAATTAATTGTAATCTTCGCATCATGATAAACGTTGGAATTTCATTCACATCCTCCATTGTTAGCTGACGAACCTTACGATAACCTGTAATCCAAGCATCAATTAACGCAGGAACATATGGCTTGTGTTCAATGAAACTTAATGAGGTCGCAAAATCATAGAGATACCAACCAAATCCACAATCATCAAAATCAATTACTTTGATTTTGCCCTTCTCAACAAGTAAATTTGCAAGTCGAAGATCAGAATGGATTAAACCATATCGTTCTGGATCTTTTCCATATGCCTCAAGCCTTTTTTTAATTTTTTCAGAAACCTTTTGAAACAATTCTTTCCTTTCTGGTGTAATTCCGAGTCCATCTTCCCAGCGTCCCCATTTGGGAGATGGACCAAGAATGGAGTCATAATCCCAAGTCAGTCTTGTAATGTGGGCTAATTTTTTCCTATTCCTTATTGAATGTTCATGAAGTTGAGCTGTAACTTCACCTAGACTTTCAAACTCTTTAATGAGCTTATCTTCATTCTCCTCATCTGGAGCAGTTCCTTCTAAAAACGAAAATAACGTACAATAATAGGTTTCCCCTTGATAGACAACCTCTTGAACATATTCACGGTTACCTCCAGCTATTGGAATTGACACATTGATTGATGAATCTTGATCAATGGAGGTCAACCAATCAAGTTCACTTTGAACTTCTGTTTTCGAATGATATCCTGGGCGACCTACGCGTAAAACATATTTTTCACCATTCGATTTGTTTGTAACTAGATACGTTGCATTCTCTGAGTAGTTTAAGAGTTTACTAGTAGAATCAGTTAAAAAGGGGTACTCATTGACAGCTAGATTTGCTATATTGGAAAACTTATTTAACGAATTTTGTAAAGGGTCTGAAGCAGATTGGCTCATAAACATGGCTCCCTTCCATCCATGAATTAGACAAAACTAAAAGCTTTTTGCGCAGCTTGTTTAATACTTAACTCACAACGAGATAGTAAATCATCGCAATACTCTTTATCACATAACAATCCTGGTTTGAACTGTAGAACTTTATTATCCAGCATCGAATAGATGGCCCAAACTCCATTCTTGTATAAGGACTGCATAACATAGACAGCCCCTTTTGGATGGCTAAATTCTAACCCCATTACTACACCAGATTGTCGAATACCGACAAAAAACTCAGGATATTGATTTTTGATTGTTTCAAGACCCGTGCGTAAGTAGCGAGAAACAAATTCTACATTTTGTTTTACTTCTTTTCGTTGGGTAATCTCTAAGACTTTCATGGCAACAATACAACCTAACTCCGATCCACCAAACGTTGAGATATGAGCAAAACCATCCTCATTCATCCAGTTTCCTGCCTTTTTGTTCACAACTGTTGCAGCAATCGGATAAATTCCACCACCAAATCCTTTTGAAGTCACCAATATATCAGGTTTCACTCCATAATGTTCTATTCCCCATAATTTTCCTGTCCGCAATAAACCAGTTTGTACTTCATCCGCAATATACATCGTGCCATACCGTTCACATAATCTTTTTACCGATTCTAGATACCCCTTTTCTGGTAATGGAAAGCCATATGTGGCAGGAATGGTTTCGATAATGACACACGCAACATCCTCCTGAAGAAGAGCCTGTTCCATCGCATCTATATCGTTAAAAGGGACATGAACAAACTCTGATGGATCTCCCTCACTTAAAAATGGCCGAGAATATCTCTCATTTCCTAACGATACTGCCAATCCTGTATGGCCATGGTACCCATACAAAATCGATACGATTTTTTTTCGTTTTGTGGCATAACGCGCACATTTGAGAGCTACATCAATCGCCTCGCTTCCCCCTGCTGAGAAGATTGAATAATGTAAAGTATCTGGAGTGCATTTATATAATTCTTCCGCAAGCTGTGCACGAGTGATGGATGGAAAATGATGATTGCCAATATCAAATTCATTTAAAGCCTCTTTAAGAGTAGCGATTAACTCCGGATTACGATGGCCTAGATTATAAGTTCCTCCATTTAAATGAACATCCATTAACCTTTTACCATCCAAATCGTAGAAATAATAACCCTCTCTTTCTCCCATTACTAGGTCAATACCATCTTCTTGCCATTGTTTTGTTTTCCCTGGATTCCACCAATTAATTGATTGGGAAAGAACAGATTCCTTCTTACTATGTTTCAGCATCTTCTTCTCCTCACTTATTAAAACTGAATTTAGACCGTTGAATCAGAAAATAGATGAAATATGTTTAAGTTTAATGTTCAGTCGCAATTACAAGTTCAATATGTTTTTCAGATAATAATTTTCGCCACTCTTGTGGACATTTTTGGTCGGTAATCACCATTGAAGCATGCTCTAATGAACACATATGGGCAAATGTGGTATTCCCAAATTTCGAATAATCAGCTAGTATTATTACATCTTCCGCTCTTTCAATCATTTTCCTTGAAATACCTGAACCGCTAATATCATAGTCGGTGATGCCGCTATTTATTGATATTCCACCTGCCGATATAAATGCCTTATTCGCCTTTAACATATCAAGCATGACATTGGTGAGTGGGCCACTTGTATACTTTTGATTTTTTTCAAATTCACCGCCTGTAAAAATTACTTGTCCTTTGAATACTTCCATCGCTAACAGCATGACAGGGATGGAATGGGTAATGATGGTGACATCCGCTTTATCATCTAAATATCGAACTATATCCAAGGGAGTCGTTCCATTTCCAATCATGATAATGTCGCCATCTTCTACTAAACTTGCAGCAGCTTTACAAATTACCTTTTTTTCTAATCGATTTATCGTGGTTTTTTCATCAAATGGAAGCTCCCAACTATTGCTTTTTGTTTTTACAGCTCCACCATATACTTTTTTTAGGATACCTTCTTTTTCTAACCGATCCAAATCACGTCGTATGGTTTCATCGGACACTAGTAATTGAGAGGCTAATTCTCGGACTTGTACCTTCTCTTCCCTATCTAGTGCTTCTAGTATCGTTATTTTTCTTTCCTCAAAGGATAAAGACATCTTATGGATCACCTACTATAAAAAGGAATTGAAATACGCATTAATTTTCAGGTAGGATTTGTCCACCATCCACGATTATGGTCTGCCCTGTAATAAATCCTGCTTCTTTTGATGCTAGAAATAATGCAGCAAACCCGATATCTTCAACTGTTCCTAGCTTTTTCATCGGGATCTTCGCAGCCATTTCCTTTAGATAATGTTCACCCATACCTTCTAATCCTTCTGTAATGATATTTCCAGGCATGACAGAATTGACGGTAATATTTGCGCTTGCTAGTTCTAAAGCAGCCGTTCTCATGAAACCGAGCTGTGCTGCCTTACTTGCAGCATAATGGGACCATCCAGGATATCCTGTTACAGGACCTGTTATGGAGGATGTAATCACAATTCGACCATACTCCGCATTTTTCAAGTATGGCAAACAGGCTTGAACGGAGTGAAATGTTCCCTTTGTATTTGTATTCAAGACAGTGTCCCAATCATCATTGGTCATATCTTCGAGTGAGGCTGACGGAAAAATACCGGCATTAGCACATAAAATATCAATCCCACCAAAATGCTCGGATACCTCTTTTGCTACATTCTGCATGGATGTCCGGTCCGTAACATCCCCTTGAAACGCGAGCACCTTCCCAATACCTGCTTCATTCAGTTCTTCTGCACAATTTTTAGCATCTGATAGATTACGGGCAACGACGGCAACATTAGCGCCATTATTTGCAAATACACGGGCAATCCCTTTTCCAATTCCCTTACTTCCTCCAGTAACAATGACTGTTTTACCTTGTACGGAATGACTCATTTCAACATCTCCTTTTTTAAAGGTTAAAGTTTCTTGAAAAACCACAAAATTCTACAGGAAATTAAATTATTTCATATGATAATTTTGTTTATTTCTGTGGAGTTTATTGATAATAATGTGTATGTCTATACTTTATTTAATATTCGGACAATTTATATTAAAAATAAAAAAACGGTTTGTCTGTATCAAAGTGATACAAATAACCGTCGTCTTGTTTTGAAATACCAGAGAGTACACTGCTACATTTACAAGCAACCGATAAAGTGACTTCTTTCAAGCCTATTCATTATGAATAAGTCTAGGATTTCTGTTGAGTAAAGTTAAATCAACACACCCGTTATCTCAAGTGGAGATAATGCTTTTGTGTGATTTACAAATATAAACGCATCGTAACGCTCAGAAATAACTGACTGAACATAGTTTCCATAATGCTCATACTGTGGATTATAAACAACTCCAATCGCGCGATGACCGATTGGGTTAGTAAATATATTTTTATTTGTCTCTGTAAAAACTAGGAGTTTATCGTAAGGTCCCGTTTTGTATAGTAGGTCCTCCCAACTTCCTGTAACTGCAGGTGGGACATTCATTTTTTCAAAGTTGACACCCCACTCTTTAGCTGCAATAACTGTACCATGATGTGTACCAAAACCAACAATAAATACGTTTTTAGTACCTAGCTGTTCCCTTAAAAGTTGACCTACATTTACTAGTCCTTCATTTGCCATGTCCGTAGCCCGCGCATCCCCAACATGTGTATTGTGTTCCCAGATGATCCCTTTAGATTGAAAGTTATAAAAGGCATTAATTTTATGCAGGACCTCAACCATGTGACGGTCTCTAATATTCCATGATTCATTATCGTTGGTAATCATGGTTGTATAATAGTTTTCAGCGTTTGCAGTAATGAGCGCGTTTACCTCTAGGTTCAAACTACTTTCGTCTGAATCCTGATAAGTATGTTTGTTTGCACTTATTTCCGTTAGAAGTTTCGTTACTTCTTCGTAACAACCTTCGGAATAAAAAGCAGACGACAAAGCATACTTCTCTGCTTCACGGTTAAATGGTTCAAAACAGGCAAACGCCTTTCTCGCGACCTCTAAATCAGGGGAGTTTCTTTCTTCTAGATATACTAGAATTTCATCCATTGATTCCCATAGACTATAAATATCTATTCCGTAAAAACCCACTTTCTTTCCACTCGGTTTTCCTTGGTTATATTCTTTTAGCCATTCGATTAAGTCAATGATTTCTTCATTTGCCCACATCCACGTTGGCCAACGTGTAAAGCACATGAGAACATCACGAGCATTCTTATATTTGTTTGAATATCCTTTAATATAACCATTTACCTCTTGGCATGCTGGCCAATCACCTTCCACAGCTATAAAGGTAAAATCTTTTTCAACGATAAATCTCTTGGTAAGATTACTGCGAATTTTATAAAACTCAGACGTTCCATGAGAGGACTCCCCCAACAAAATGTATTTCTGATTTTTCAAAGTAGTAACAAGTTGTTCAAAGTCCTCATCTTCATTTCTAATTGGAATAGCATATTTTTGTATCGCTTGTATCGTTTTATCTACCATAATTGCCCCTTAGTTTTTGTATTCTGCATTATACGAATTCTCACCCGAATGAACAGAAAGAAGAGTATCCGCATATCCAACCAATCGGTTTACAAGTTCATCAGAAATCGCATAAACAAGGTAATGAAGTGAGGAATTATGTAATGCAGGGTCATCGAATATAATAGTGGTATTGATGAAAATTTCCTTTGTATCATATAGGTTATAGTGAATAATCACCTTACCCGCCGCACCTCCAGTAACCGGATCTTTATAGCTCGGTAAAAAAACATACCATTCCTCTGCAGAAGGTGACCGGAAATTTTTTGTAAAGGTCAAACCTTGAAGTTCATTATCTATTTGTTTCCTTACTTGAGGATCAACAGCTTCAACGATCTTTTTTTCCATAAAGAATCTTACTCCGCTGGATTAGCATCAACAGCTATCTCATATGCATCTAGCACCATATCACGCTCAGTTGTATTACTTATTCTAGTCAAAAACTGACCTTCATCCGTATTCTCCACTTCCATGACAAATGTCTTATTTTCATCTTGCTCCGACCGTAACAACACATATGTTTTGTCCTTCATATCGAATAAGGCCTCTATAGAAAATTCTTGCTCATTCCCATTTTCGTCCATAACAATGATTTGATCTCGGTAAATATCACTGTTCATTAGCCCACCTCCTGATATTTGCATTTATATCTTTTCCTAATCGATGAATTTTACTTACAAAACTAATTTAACTAGGTTTGACTCTTTATCAGATACAAACATTACTCCTAATTGGTTTTCATAATGGAATAAAAATAGTTTTAAACTCACATTTTAAAATTGAAGCGTTAAAGACATTGTTTTACTTATTTTTTGAGGACCCAATGACAATAAAGACATCAGAAACTTAAACTGAGACTGAAGGAGGTAGCCTGATTGAAGCACAAAAAAATAAACACAGCAAAAGGAATTAAGGCAAACCAGGAAATTGTTGAGTTCAAACCAATTCAACAAGGTGAAAATTTTTCCTTAGAAAGACAACATATAAAAGATTATAATCGAGCATGGGAAGATGACCGACTTTAATAGTGCACTTTTACTAGTAATCGGTACATACAACAAAAAAACAACTCTTATTATGAATGAAGGGTTGTTTTTTGATGTATGGACTTTTATCAGTTTTTCTTCGGCATTAATGTTTGGTTTTCATTTTTGTTAAATGGCTATTTCTTCTGACCTAGTTTGTATTCGTCTTTATTTTCTTTTTCAACAGATTCTAATCCATATCCTGTAGAACTTATTTCTAATGTTTGATTTTCTTTTCTTTTTAAGCTGGTATCTTCTTTATATTGACCCTTTTCCATAATACCCTCCTTTATGTTTTTCTTTTTGGATAATATTTAGTATATTTCACGGAATACATGATCTAAATCTTCAAATTCCTTAAGATCTGTTTCCAGCGGATTGTCTGATTCCACCGTCCACTTACTATCAATTGGGGCTAACCCTCCATCATTATTTTTTTTATAAGGCAGATGTATATGATGTGTTTTTCCATCTTTACGAGTTGTATATCCAAGATAGTAGCGATCGCCTTGACCTTCTTCTTCAAAAATACCGATATCATCAATTCCATACTTATTTAAATATGGTTGAAAGGATTGCTGTAATTCATTTATAATTTGTTCACGAGATAGATAATCCACTAAAATTCTCCCTTCTGTATTTCTTCTTCCCTTAATATGTCATACTTACGTTCATTTAAACCCTAGAAAAGCGTTTTTTCACTAAGGATAAAATAAAAATGAAATGCTGCATCAGGAGTTTCAAGCATCCGTAAGAATTATTTTGCCATCATGCTCAAGAACATTGATATTTTGTACGTTAAGACTCCAGGTATCGTTAAAACGTGTATTGTTGGTACGGTTCACTGTTATTTTGAAAGCAGCAGTTGTCTTTATATTCACCTACTAGGAAGGAACCATCTTATTTTTATAATCATATTATACAAATAAGTTAATTGGAGAAGGTGATTCTCATAGGGGCTTCAATGTATTTAGATTTTCTGTCCAAATTTGGTGTTAGTGGTGCACATCCTGGTGGGATTGAGCTAACAAAGAAAATATTCGAGAATGAAATGATTAACAATTCTTCTCGCATTTTAGATGTAGGTTGCGGTACTGGCCAAACATCTGCTTATTTAGCGGCCCGTTATGGCGCAATTGTAACAGGGTTGGATATCAACCCTACCATGATAAAAAAAGCAAAAAAAAGAATGGCAAAGTACCAATTACCAGTCGAAATTATTCAGGGCTCAATAGAAAAATGTCCGTTAGAAGACAGAAATTTTGACTTTATTATTTCCGAATCGGTTCTTTCTTTTGTCAACAAGCCTAAAGCACTTAAGGAAATAATTCGTTTATTAAAGAATGGCGGTCGGTTTATTGCAAATGAACTTACCCTTAATAGCAGGCTCTGGGCAAATTTCGAAGAGGAAATCAAACAATTTTATGGGCTAGATTCTCTCCTCATGGAAAAGGATTGGGTTACCTTAATTGAAATGGCTGGTTTTAAAAATATAAAAACCTTTACGAGTAAACCATCTTCCATTCAAAACTATTCAATGCCTAAGTTCCAGTACTCGGAATCAATTGAACCTGAACTTTATCACGTCCTATATCAGCATTTAAATTTAATGCTAAAATACCAAGGGGCTTTGGACTATAGAGTATTTTTATGTACTAAATAGTTGTTGGAAAATCACATTTAGATACAGAAAAGGCCTGTATGGACATATCCACTACAAGCCTTTTTTGTATCGATTTTTAAATAAAGAATGGGAAAAATGGTCCGAATCTTCTTATCCCAAAAAAAGGGAACCCAAATAACCCAAATGGTCCAAAGAATGGGAAAAGTCTGCTATCATCGCGTTCACCCATTGTGTGCGATGGAAAATGCGAATGACCCGTCTTTGGCATTAGGATATACATTTTTTCCCTGTCATAGCTGTGAAGTATGCCCTGGTAAACAGATCCATCTTTTAATTCAATTTGAATAATCTGGTACAAATGTTTTTTGCACTTTTTATGGAAATCCTCCTTATCTCTTTCAGCATCGATGGCATCCTGATAAATATATGGTTGCATAAAAAAACCTCCTCATATTCACTTCCTTTACAATCTATTCCTAGACAAGGATTTGTGTTACCCAAAGTCCCCATAAAAATATGTTTACGGTTTCTCTATTAATGTGTATAAACACACCTTTAATGGAGGAAATGCTCTTAGTAAGGTAAGTAAACCAAGTTTGTAATTTCCGGAGTCATTATACTAAAGAAACCTCCTCAATATAAAAAAATCCGAATACGAAGAAATGTTCGCATTCAGGATTTTTCTCTTAGGATAGTAAACCTATCCCTTTGTCATTTATTTTATAGGTATTTCTACCGGATTCTTTTGCTTCATAAAGAGCAATATCAGCCATTTTTAATATGGATGAAATAGAGACTTTTTCTTTAGGTACCATGGTAATCCCAATACTAGTCATTACTTGGAACGTTCTATCCCCTATTATCCATGATTTGTGAATTGTCTTCTGTATGTTTTTAACGATTTGATCTATTTCGGATTCTATGGTGTAAGGTAACACAATGACGAATTCATCGCCACCTAAACGAACAATAAAATCTATATTTCGAAGAATTTTTCTGATTCTATTCCCAAATTCAATAATGACAGTATCTCCAATATCATGCCCCATTTGATCATTTATTGATTTAAAATGATCGATATCCATCATTCCCACGACAAGACCCTTACTTTTATCAGTTAGGTAATCCTCTAAGGATTTTTGTAAGAAATCTTTTAATAACCTTCGATTCGGCAAATTTGTCATCGAATCATGGAATGCAAGGTGCTTCAGTTCAGATTCGTAATCCATTTGAGATTGAATGTTACTAGATACACATATCATATAAATGAAATCATTGTCTTCATTAAAAACAGGCGTTACTTTAAAATCAAACCAAACCCATCCCTTTCTGCATGCTTTTTTCGGATATGAATTCTTCCAGATGTATCCTGATAGATTGCATGTACAATCGTTTCTTTTAAAAGTGATTGATCTTCAGGGTGAATATTGTAGGTGAAATGCTTTCCGATAAATTCCTGTTGTTCAAATCCTAAAATATTTTTATGTGACGGTGAGGCATCAATGATGATTCCGTACTTATCAAGAATTGTAATCAAGTCCTGTGATTTTTCAGTAATAATCTTAAGACGTTGTTTTGTATCCATATATTTTCTTGTGATATCGATTAACTTTGTAATGTCATTCATTATGGAAAAAATTCCGATTACTTGATTGTTTACAAAAATCGGGGTGAATTTCACGACAAGCTCGATTCGCTCCCCCGTTTTTTTATTCATTATTAATGAAAATTCTAAGGGTTCCCCTTCGATAGCCTTCTTAAAGTTATCTTGTAATAGCGCGACATTTTTTCTGTCAATTAAGGAAGACAAATCAGAATACGCAATCTCATCAATGCTATAGCCTGTTAGGGCTTCAACCCTATCATTTCCCTCTATGATTTCACCTTGTGTATTAAATGTTAGAATCGCATCTGAATTATTCTTGTATAGTGAACTGTACTTCTGGTTACTTTCATTTACCTTTTTCCAATAATCCAGAAATTCTAATTCTCCCCGCTTTTTCTCTGTTATATCATGAACAAGTGCCATGATAATGTGTACATTGATTGGTAAGTTTATCTATAATAGGCGTTAAGGTTGTTTCTGAATAATGCTTCTCTCCTCGCAACGAATGATACGAATCTTCGTATTTTATCGTTTTACAATTAGAAATCGCGATTTTATATTGTTCAGTTAAAAAATCAGCCATTTCGGTAGGATAAACATCTTTTATGGATTTTCCAATTATTTCTTCAGTGAACCCTGTTTTTTCCATAGCAGCATGATTCAAAAATTCATAATAGAACTCTGAATCATCCCCCACTTTTACAATAAATAATAGTTCCTTTATTCCTTCCATTAAAACCTGATGTAAAAATTGATGTTGTAGGTTCTGCATTCGTCATCTCCATTTTATTGAAATGTTTCGTTTCGTTTCAACTCTATCTCAGAAGCTACATTTGCTTGTTTTGCATTTTTGATAAATAGGAACTAGGGTTTTCATCAATGAAATCACCATCTTTAAAAAAAGGATTTTGCTTCATTTGTAAAGTGATTTTATTTAGGACTTGTGCTAATTCATCACGATCCGCTTCACTTATTTGTAACTCTACACCATATTCAAAGATGTCTTGTTCCTTCTCTTCAAACCTAACAATCGTTCCGTTGAATGTTATATCCTTTCCTATCAGGGTTGTTCTAAATTTGTACAAAATGTTGTCATGTGGTTTAAGCCTTAGATGACTTTGAAAACGCAATCCACCTAAACCTATATCCAAAACGATTACATCCGTTGTTCCAAGGCTAACAGCTTTTCCATTGAAGGATACAATCGTCATTTCGGTATGCAACGGAAAATAGGGAAAATCCACACGATAATATCTACGACGATTCACTGGAACAATTGTGTTACAGCTCACAGGTTTTATTTGCTTCATTTCAAAAAATTCCGTCATCCTTTTCGCAGAGACTGATTTGCTATAATAGTAACCTTGAATCAAGTCACAGCCTATTGAACGCAATATACTATATTGATCCTCGTTTTCTACCCCTTCTGCTACGACCGTTTTTTTTAGTCCCTTTGAAAGCTCAATAATCGATTTTACTATGATTCTATCTTCAGCATTTTTATGAATGTGATGAATAAACGAACGATCGATTTTGATTGTATCCGAAGGCAGCTTTTTTAAATAATGGATGGAAGAATAGCCAGTACCAAAGTCGTCTAAAGCCAATGTAATACCCATCGCTTTTACTTGCTCAATTTGGTCCTGAACAACACTTGTTTCTTGTAACAAAGTACCTTCTGTTAGTTCTATTTCCAGATGATTCGGGTTGATATGATACCTATTTATAGCAGCTTTTAACGTACTAATTAATGAGCTTTTTAAGAAATCTTTAGCTGACAAGTTAAACGAAATGGTGTTAAAATCAATTCCTTTCCGTTCCCATTCATTGACTTGCATACATACGGTATCAATAACAAACTCGGAGATCTCACGGTGATAATTACTTTCTTCTGCAATCGTGATAAATTCCATTGGTGAAACGTCTCCCCATAGCGGGTGCTTCCAACGAATAAGTGCCTCTGCACTCGTTGCCTTTTGCAACTTAATATCCACTTTCGGTTGATATTCAATATACAACTCACCATTCTTAATAGCAGTGTGTAAGTCTGTCTCTAATTGAAAGTTTTTAAAGGATTCGATATTCATATTGGCAGAGTACAATTGATAATGTGCTGCCCCATTTTTTTTTGCACGTTTCAAGGCAGTATTTGCATTTTTTATCAGTTCTACTTTGTTTGTCCCGTCATCAGGATAAATACTTATTCCAATGCTAGCTGTGATTCGAATCGAATAATCCTGTATTTGGAGAGGGGCTTGAATAATATCAATGATTTCTTTCGCATGACTCATATATTCTTCATTCTTCTTCGACTTTTCTACAACAGCGTACCATTCATCCCCTTGTGAACGGAAAAGGAAAACCCCTGTTTTAAGGTATCGCTCAAGCTTAACTGATAATTGTTTAAAAGCTTCGTCTGCAATTTTAAATCCTAACGTATTATTAATGCGGCTAAACCCATCTAAATTAACACAAAACAACGCAAATCTTTCTTTCGAGTTTTTGAATCTATCAATAACCTCATTTATATGGTTGCTTCCATTCATAAAATTTGGTAGATGAGTCAGTTCGTCATGTGTGGTAATAAAATTTATTTTCTGTTCTAGTTTCAAAGTATTAGTACAATCTTCAATTACCCCAAATATTCTTTCGATATTCCCATTCTCATCGTCGACGGCGATTGTTGTTTCATTTATCCATTTAACGGTACCACTTGGGGTAATAATTCGATAAGTATGCGAATTTCGACCTTCATTCGTTAATCTGGAATAAATTGATGAAAAATCTAAAATTGCCTCTTTATACCAAAGTGATTTCCAATAGTCGATCGTTAATTTTTCTTTTGAAATTTCCAAAATTTCTTCTACTTTCCTCGAAACATAGGTAATCTCATTCTTTTTTACATCAACGGAAAACAAAGCTAAACCCAAGTGATTCGCAATAGCATGATAATAATCTAGCTTTTCGTTTTCACTAAATGTGTTTGCCATTTCCTCTACAAATGTTTCCATGTTGCTATCTGAAAAACTTTCAAGATAAGAATCAATGATCTTTCGCCCATTTGAATCTGCTTCATGATGTCTTTTTCGTAACCGATCGAACAATTTCATTCTCTTTACCCCCGGGAAATTCTAGTTGAAGTTTTCTCAATACATTTCGTTCGTTTCAATCCAAATTTAATGATAAGTTCTAATCCTAAATATCATGCTTCAAAAGAATTACCATTAAATAAAAAAAGAAACTACACCGAAAACGGGAGTTATCTTTATCTCCATTACTTTCGGTAACCCGACTACCCTAGCATTTACTGCCTTAGGCTCGCGGCTTTGCGTCCTTACCTTTCGATAAGTTTGCCGTTATCGATATAGTACTTATTAACATTTTATACTACTTTAGCATTATCCTATATTATTAAAAAAATAGTATATATTCAATATTTTTTCAAAAAAATCATCTAGAAACATATGGTTCTTCCTTATTTTATAATATCCCAAATAATATTTATAAACAGTGATATTTGTCACATGACTGGGTTGAACAAAAGATTACGGATAGGCAATATTTTAAGGAAGATCAATAAGTAACCCACTCACCTTTATGAGTGGTAATGTGAAGTTGGATGAAATAAAGCTCCTAATCTTGAATGATAGAGATGCGTATTTAACTGAAACTTGCACATGATAAAAGTGACACTTTCAAGAAGGGAAAATTGCAAATGAACTTTAAAAGCAAATTACAAGAAGCCCAAGATATTATTCATACTGCACATCATCATTTAAAACAAGTTAATTCGAATAGTCCTGAGTCAGAGGCATGTCATTTTGCCCAAAGCGAACTAGAAAAAGCGCAACAAATCATTCAACAAGTTCAACAACAAATACATAATTAAGTAAAAAATGGCTGGGTATTAATAATCCAGCCATTTGATTTCTTTATTGCTTCTTTTGTAGTTGATTTTGGGTTTCGAATTCAGGTCTAATTTCTTTTGCTATTTCTGTTGCAAGATTGTAATTCACATCAAAAGGATTTTTTTTAAATTCCATGGAACTTTGAAATGAATTTTGGGCTTGCTGAAATCTTTTTTTAACTTCCTGATTGATTCGGCTGTTTCTACTTCCTAATAAGCTAAGGATAGTTACCCCTAAAATAGAAAACCAAATCCAACCTCTGTTGTTTCGTTTTCGTTTGAATATCTTCATTGATTTATTACCACTCCACATGCTCAATACCGATGACACTAGTTGCATATAGTTCATCTCTCTTCCCTCCTCACTATATTGTTTGGGTTTTTCCAAAACAATATTTCTGGTAATTTTTAAGAGCCCTTGAGTACATGATTTAAGGTTTGGATGAAATAATAAAGTCAGAGGTGATTATTATGGATGTAAAAGTTTTTCGAGTAATAAATCAGATGTCAGGTCGTTCTTCATTAGTAGATCATTTCATGATACTTGTTTCAAACAAGGTACGTTATGTATATTTTTTAATTTTGATTGTGATGTGGTTTAAAAAACATCCATACAAACAAATAACGAATAACGCTGTAATTTCTGCCATCGTTACACTAGTCATGAATAGTTTCTTTAAATTATTTATTTATAAACCAAGACCATTTATTAAAAAACGTGTTGGAATACTTATTCCCTCAAAATTGGATTCTTCATTTCCAAGCAAGCATACCTTATTAGTTTTTGCAGTTTCGACATCTGTCCTACTTTATAATCGTGTTTTAGGCTCTATTATGTTTGGACTAGCTGTCATGACTGGTCTTTCCCGAATTTGGGTAGGACATCATTACCCATCAGACATTATCGGAAGTGCTCTTTTAGGATCATTAACAAGCATGTTTGTTCACATAATTTCACGATCAAAATCCAATTTCGATGTAATAACTCGACTGTTTCGTTTCGATTAATTACTTTCTATAGCATACTCAACTTTTAAAAATATAATGGAGGAAAATAAAAGGTGTCTTTTTTTTATGAGACTAAAAAGCCTAGATACAAACAAGTGTTGGCATCTAGGCTATCTTTTACATGGAATAATATATCTCTGCCTCACTAGATGTTTTTAACTCTTCTCACAAAATTAGTTAAGGTTTCTCTAATTTGGTCGGCTTCTGAGCTAGGCCTAAATTCTTGATTGTCGATTACCAAGGGGGCTCCGATGACAACGAGCGGTGCACCATGCTTTGGCATTTGGGATGCTTGTTCAATTGATAAACCTCCTACTGCTTGAACAGGTATTGAGACGGCGGATACAACTTCTTGTAAGCAGTCGAAGGGTGAACGTTCTGAATCTTCTCCCCTTTCATCAAAGCCAGTATGAACAATAATATAATCAACTCCACTTTCCTCTAGCATTTGGGCACAGGATACTTTGTCTGTTGCTGCCATAATATCCCCCATGACTTTCACACCATAATCACGCGCTGCTCTTACGACTGCGCGAATGGTAGCTGGATGAGCAACCCCCATGACAACCACATGTGTTGCACCAGCCTTAGCCATCATTTCAACTTCCAAATATCCACCATCCATCGTCTTTAAATCAGCGACAATTGGCTTATCTGGAAATCTCTGCCGCAGTTTCCTTATTGCATGTAAACCTTCTGCTAATAAGAGTGGGGTTCCCGCTTCAATCCAATCAACTCCAGCCTCTGCAGCAATCTCTGCCATTTTCAATGCTTCATCAATGTCCGTTAAATCTAATGAAATCTGCACAATCGGTTTCATTTTTAAAGCATTCCCCTCAATTTTACTCATAAGCTACTTGAGGAAATTGGGTCGCAAATTTCCCACCACTGATATCAATTAAAGTACCGGTTATATAACCAGCCAAATCTGACGCTAAAAAACAGATGAATTGGGCAATATCTTTTTTCTCTCCCCATTTTCTGAGGGTTAGGCTGTCTAATAATCGGTCTTGCTCTTCTTGGGGGAGTTCTACAAAATGATTGAGAGTGGTTGGAACCATTCCAGCTGCATAACTGTTCACTGTAATATTCCAAGGTCCTAGCTCTCCAGCAAGAACACGTGAAAATTGCTTAACGCCCGCCTTTGAAGAAGCATATGCTGCACTTCCGATACTTGGGATGATTGCTGCAAAAGAGGCAGAATTAATAATCCGACCAAATTTCTGCTGTTTCATAATTGGAATCACTGCTTTACACATGAGGTACATTCCTTTTAAATTCACATCATGACAGAAATCCCAAATTTCCTCGGATAATGTTTCCACTTCTCCATTTCCAGCTACACCTGCATTGTTAACCAAAAGATCAATGCGGCCATACATTTTGATAGTCTTCTCAACAACTTCGGCAATCATCTTACTATCTCTTACATCACAGTAAAAAAACATTCCCTCTAAACCCTCTTCTGTAAACTCTTGTGATAGTTGGTCAAGGTCAGCTTGGTTTACATCGATTCCTACCGTTTTTACCCCTTCTCGTGCTAAGGTCAAAATGATTTCCTTACCAATCCCTTTCCCTACTCCAGTAACAATTCCTACCCTTCCAGATAAATCAATCTCCAAATCGATCATCCTTTCTAGTTGTCATTTATCCTTTTACTGCTCCAGAAGTAATTCCGCTTACAATGTATCTTTGTAAAAGCAGTGAAATAATCAAGATTGGTAGTGTAATAATAACAGCAGCTGCCATTAGTGCTCCCCAGTTGATTTCTGAATACGAGATAAAGTTAAATACGGCAATTGGCAATGTCTTCGTGTCATCGCCAGCTAGTACCAAAGCAAACATAAAATTATTCCAAGATAGTATAAAGGACATCATTGAAGCTGTAATGATTCCTGGTGACACTAACGGAAGTAGGATTCGAAAGAAAGCTCCTTGCAAGGTACAGCCATCGACCCTTGCTGAATCCTCAAGTTCTTGTGGCAGAGCTTCAAAAGAAGATATCATAATCCATATTATAAATGGCAGCCCGACTAACATATGACTTAAAGTCAACGCTGTATAAGTATCAACCAACCCCATTTTTGAAAATATGATAAACCAAGGTATCATAAATGAAATCCCCGGAATGATTCGAGCAATTAATATAATGACTCCGAATTTATGCAATTTATATTTTGCAATTGCATATGCCGCTGGTAAACCCAAGACCAATCCTAGGACAGTTGATGCAAATGCAACAATAAAGCTATTGATAATAAATTTTATAAAGTCATATTGTTCAAAAACCTCTAAGTAGTTCTTAAAACTTGGTGTAAAAATAAATACGGAGTCAGTAGACATAATTTGGGCTTGGTTTTTTAGAGAGGCAATAAACATCCAGACAAACGGGAATAAAAATACTAAACTAACAAAAGCAATTAAGGTATAACGGATGATTTCCATTCTTCGCTTATGCTTCATAATGTCACCTCCGTTTTCTTACGGAATAGTAGAATCACGCAACTCATAATCAGAACTATCATAAAGAAGACCACCAAAATAGCACTTGTATATCCTAATTTGAAATACTGAAATCCATTTGCGAAGCCGTAAATATTCAAGGTTTCAGTTGCAAATCCCGGGCCGCCTTGTGTCATGGCATAGATTAAATCAAAATGCTTAACTGCATCAATGGATCGTAATAGAACTGCTGCAAAAATAGTAGGAGCTATTAAAGGTAATGTGACCTTCCAAAAAATTTGCCATGAATTTGCCCCATCCACGGCTGCTGCTTCATAATTTTCATTTGGTAATTGAGAGAGACCTGCCAATGTGATTAACGTAATCATCGGTGTCCATTGCCATGTATCGACCATCGCAATCGCAGGCAGAGCCTGTTTCGGAGAAGCAAGCCATAACTGTGGATCTATTCCAAAGTACCCTATGAATTGATTCGCAAAGCCAATGGATGGTTCAAAAATTAATAACCATACTAAGCCAATTGCAACCGGTGTGGAGACCATTGGCAGTAAAAATAATGTTTTTACAAGATTACTACCTTTAAAGTTTCTGAAGAATAATATTGCAATAGCAACTCCTAAAATGGTTTGTGTTAAAACAGCCAAAATCGTAAAGTAAAACGTTCTCCAAAAAGCGGGCCAAAACCGTGGATCATCAAATAATAGTTTCTTAAAATTGTCCAAGAAGACCCATTTAGGTGGTGATACACTAGACATACTCCAGTCAAAAAAACTTAAATAGGCCGTATAGCCGACTGGAAATACAATCATGACAATGACAAAGAGTACGGAAGGTAACGTAAAAATATACTTAAGATGTTTTTCAATCCAAAGTTGAATAATCATCATCCCCCTTCTATGTAAATTCATGAAAAGGATAAAGGGTATTAACTGATTCAGTAATACCCGTTCTACCCTATTTACTCCTAATTTTCGTCATCTAGTAATTGTTGGAATTGTTTGTTGGCTTCTTTTGCTGCTGCTTCGACATCGCCACCTTCAATTCCCGTTACAATTGCTGTACCAATCATATCCCTTGCCTCATTCACCTTGATGACCAATGGACGATCATATTCTTTCCCTATTTTATTGGATTCCGAAATGACTTGAACGAGTTCTTCAGGAAACGCTTCAGTCCCATCCGGTGAATCCCATACAGATTGTCTTGGTCCTGGGACACTTTTCTTTTGTAATTCCGCGACAATCTCTTTACTCGTTGCCCACTTGATAAACTCCCAACCGGCATCCTTATTTTCTGATTTAGCATTCATAGCGACTCCCCATGATGTCACGTTATAAGGCGTTTGTCCTTCTGGCCCTTCTGGGAAGACAGCAAATCCAACTTTGTCCCCAACTACAGATTTTTCAGGATCAAGCAGGTTCGGATAAATACTATCAGCATCGGTATACATAGCTGCTTTACCTTGAGCGAATAATCCTGCCGCTTGTGGCCAACTCATATTTAAGACTCCTGGAGGTCCAGCATCCTTCAGCAAGTTACCATAGAACTCAAACGCTTTAATGGCTTCAGGTGTATCAATCGAAGCTTTTCCGTCTACAATAAAGTCTCCACCAAATCCATATAAGTAACTAGAAAATTGTGTAACAGCTGCAGCACGTTGTCCACGTGATACCATACCGTAAAAGTCATTAGAAGGGTCATTCAGTTCTTTTGCAATTTCATATAGTTCATCTAATGTTTTAGGGGGTTGAATATTCTTTTCTTCAAATATATCTTTTCGGTAATATAAAATTTCACGTTCGGTAACAGTGGGTATTCCAAAAATCGTATCTCCATCTTTTAATGAGTTCACCGATGACTCTGTAAAATCTCCTAAATCCCATTCTGAATCACTTGTGTAGCTTGTTAAATCTGCAACCCAGCCGTTGAGATTAAAGAGTTTTCCTTCTTGTAAGGGTCGAATCATAAAGACATCAATACTATCAGAGCCTGCAGTAAACTCTGTGGTGAGTTTTTGTGTTAATTGATCTTCAAAATACTTTTCTAGCTTTACTTTAATACCTGACTCCTCTTCAAATTGCGGAAGTAACGGTTCGATTGCTTCTGTCCATGGGTGATTCGCGGCAACGATTCGTAATTCAACATTTTTGTTTTTCCCATCTTTTGAGTCAGATGATGGATCATCTGAAGCAGGTGTATTATTGCTGCAAGCAGCCATTAACCCTATGAATAAACCGAAAACCAGTAAAATGCTTAGCCCCCTTCTTCTTTTCACTATCTTTTCCCCTTTCATTTTTTAATATGGTTAAGACATAAAGCACTCTCATATAAGCCCTTACGTCGTGTACCCTATAAAAAATATTCTTGGACCTTCTCCTTCAAGAAATCTACTGATTCCTGCATCTCCTCTAGACCATTTACACCATCTTCGATTGAAATCCAGCCCGTAAAATGGATATTAGATAACAACTTAAAAATACCATCATAATTAATAATTCCCTTTCCAATAACACCATGTGCCAATCCTTCAGAATATCCTTGTACCAAATGGGTTTCGATGTCTTTCAAGGTATATCCCTCTTTTATATACCGATCACTCGCATGCATCGTTATTAATCGATGCTTTACTTTTTCCAATAACTCAAGAGGATCATCTCCGGCAAAAACAGCATTTGACGGATCAAAGTTCACGCCAAACCAATCTGACGAGATCCCTTCGATAATTTCTAAAAAAATATCTGACTTCTGGGCAAATTCCGGATAAATCCAATGCCCGTCTTTATAATGGTTTTCCATTACTAAATAAACTTGTTTCCTTTCTGCATACGGTATTAATTCATGTATACATTCTATTGTCCATTTTATTCCGTCTTCTCTCGTTACTTCAGGTCTTCTTTGACCCGATAACACACGACAGCTCCTGAAATCATCTGGTCCAAGAATGGCCATCACATCAATCATTTTTTTCATCTTGTCTACTTCGTTTTGTCGATAAGAACTTTCAGGATGAGTAAAATCCGGTGAAGCACACATCATTGGAATGGGAAGATTTACTGCACTGGCTGCTTCTTTTACTTTTTCCAAATAGGTTCTCTCCGTTGATTGTAAGAATGTTGGGTACATTTCCATTCCATCTGCCCCAAGTGTTCCGGCTTGCTCAATCCATTCAAACACATCCATTTTTCCATTTGATAAATCATCGATATACCCTTTAGGGAAAACTGATATTTTGACTTTGTTTTCTTTCATCGATTTCTCCTTTGTCGAGATATGACTTTGATAAAGCTAGTTTGGAATAATAACAGATTTAGCGTGTTCTAAGGAATCCATATCATGGAATGCATGCTGCCAATCATCGAGTGAATAAATCTTCGCCATTGGTAATGGATCAATTTCACCTTTCTGCATAAGTAATAATACCTTCTCCCACATTGGATAAGTATGGCTAAAAGAACCTTGCAATCTCGCAGCTTTTTGAATAAGTGGATCAAGACTGAAACCAATGGGTTCTGGTCCCCAGCCAATTTTTGTAATTTGTCCAGCAGGTCGAACAATTTCGATACTCTGCTTCAACGTTTGACTTACACCAACAGCATCAAGCACTAAATCAGCACCAAAACCATCTCCATATTTGGTAATCTCACGTACAACATCCTGCTTTTCCGCTATAATTACTTCATCTGCACCGAATCGTTTGGCGACTTCTAGTCGTTTTGCATCCTTTTCTAAACCAACAACTGTTAATTTTCCAGGTGCAAACAATCTAGCAATCTGAACACACATTAATCCAATTGGGCCAGGACCAAATATGACAACATGGTCTCCAGGTCGAATTCGTGAATGATGGGCAACTGCATTATAGGCAACACATGATGGTTCCGTTAACGCCGCTTTTTCAAATGGAATACCATCTGGTATGTGATGAACAATGGCTTCCCTTGTTTTCACATATTGAGCCATGGCCCCATCGGTTAAAACGCCAAACCCTTTCCGGTCTGGACAAAGATTATATAAACCTGTTTTGCAATACATACAGGTTTCACAAACATATGAAGGTGTCTCGCTTACAACCCGGTCTCCCTTTTTAAATTGAGTGACTTCAGCACCGACATCTTCAACCATACCGGCAAATTCATGTCCTAAAATAACAGGTCGTTTCACAGCAAAGCCTTGTATATCATGGTACATATGCAAGTCACTGCCACAAACACCAACTGCTTTCACTTTTAATAAAATGTCTTTTGGTCCTATTTTCGGGATGGGTACCTCTTGAATCTCTACCCTGTGCTTACCAGAGTCATAGTTTACAAGCGCTTTCATTTCATCACCTTTTCTATATTCATTTTTGGGAGACGAAGAATTACCTATGATTATATTGGGTTCTAGTAAGATTTGAATGGATGGTTGCTGTCCTTCACTATTCAGTTGTTCTAACAGCAATGTTGCAGCACTTCTCCCAATTTCACGTGGAGATTGGGCAACGGCTGTCACTTTCGGAACAATCAAATCCCATTCATACTCTAGTTCACCGAATGAGACAACCGTAAGTTGTTCTGGAATAATAATCTTGTAATTTTGGCACGCCTTTAACACACCTGCAGTCATATTATTGTTAGAAGAAATAATAGCCGTAGGTTGAGTTGAAGTTGAAAGGAAAGATTTTACTGCTTGTTGTCCTCCTTCATACGTAAAGTCACCAACAAACTGGTGTCTCGTCGAAAGCCCATATTTCACAAGCGACTTTAAAACCGCCTGATGGCGAAGTCTTCCGTGAATGGTATTCAAATCTCCATGTACTACACCTATTTCCTTATGACCTAATGCATATAAATATGTAACTAGTTTTTCCATACCAATCATGTTGTCATCTGCTACGATATTGACTGGCAGATGAGAAATAGGTCGGTCGACAAGAACAATTGGAATCTTTCTGTTTGCTAATAAAAGAATGTCTTCATTGACATGTCCAGTCGAACAAAGAATGATTCCGTCAACACGTTGCTCATAAAACATTTGTAGATTTTTTCGTTCAATATTAGGATTTTCATTAGTGGAGCTGATGATGAGTAAATAGTTTTTTTCAAAGATCACTTCTTCGATTCCTTTTGCTAAAGTCATCTGGAAGGGATTTGTTAGGTTAGATAGTAGAACAGCAATTGTTTTCGTAACGGATGACTTCAAACTTCTTGCTATCAGGTTTGGGGAGTATTGTAGGATTTTAATTGCTTCATGTACTTTCTGTTTCAGTTCAGTATGGACGTTACCAGTATTATTGATGACCTTAGATACAGTCCCGATAGACACGCCAGCTAACTCTGCAACATCTCGTATCGTCACTTTTTTATTCATGGTATCTTCCTATTTTATTATTGAATGAAACGTTTCATCGAGTAGAGCATAACAACCAATTATAATATTGTCAATTCATAAAACATTCAAAAAATGACGATTTCATTTGTAATAATTTTAATGAAAACCTTGAATTTCAGGGTTATTTACCAATTTTATAGTTAGAGAGGGTATAATGAATTTTTTCATAGACTGGATTCGACATTATTAAAAATAAAAATGACACCATTCGTATCGATGATGTCATTGGACCTAGTTTATGTAAAATGTTTAATTACTTTCTTTAATAAATCTGTTTATTTCAGCCCTTTTCTTTTTTACGGGTTCAAGTATTATGGAGTCTACTAAAATCAGAACGATGCCGACATTGAGGGCATAATCTGCTAGATTAAGGATACCTCCACCGGATTGAAAGTTGATAAAATCTGTTACTTGATTAAATACGATCCGGTCAATGGCATTTCCGATTGCACCACCAATATAAAGTCCAGACCCTAATTCCATAATGACCCCATATATATGACCCTTCTTATGCATATAAATGAAAATACCGACTACGATAATTGCAACAGGTACAAACAGGCGACCATACCCTTCAAACAATCCCAAAGCTGCCCCGCTATTTTGATAGTGAGTAAAATGAAGAATACCCTCCCACACTATGAGAGTGTCTCCAACTTCTAAAGAGGCTCGAACCAAATATTTTGAAACTTGATCAATGATAATGGCAATTATAGCTGCAGAATAGAAATGGATAAGAATCACACTTTCTAGTGTATTAATAGTTAAATTCATTTTAATCTATGAATACTGGTTAATACAATTTTTTGCTTTACAAGCATAACCAAATTTCATGTATGATAAAGCACCATGGCATACTCTATACTATTTTATTTGTATTTCAAATTTATCATATACATCATCAGACATACGAATGATTTTAAAGATATGACAAAAAAGCAGCCCTGCAAACCAGGACTACTTTCAAATTCTTATTAGTATTTATATCTGTTCGATTTTCTCATTTTTGTAACTGTACCTTTCTCGAATAACTCATCAATACTAGGAGTCAAAATTAGCATTTTATATATTTAATTCGAAACCCCTAACCTTCCACGTATCAAGTCAATCGCCTTTTCGAAACGCTCTTGATAGGTCCCGCTAATGCTTACGAATGGAATTTTATATTCATTCAACAATTCCTTCAAGCGCTGATTATTTTCTTCTCGAACCTGTTGTTCCCCATGCACCCTTAATCCATCATCCACCCATTTGACGTCAGGTTCTAAAAATAGACATAGATCATATTGTTGGTTCTTGGCAATTTCGTTTAGGACCTGTTGCGTTTTTTGATTATATAATTCTGAGTAGAATTGAGTGACAGCTGCCTCAGTGTCAATAAAGACAATTTTATTTGCTTGTTTACTAGCTTCATACTCTTTTAGTTTATGACCGTATGCAATGAGAGGGTAATCCTCGTCTATCATAATTCCATCACAACCTCCCAACTCTTCACAGATATCCCTGCCATATTCGCTTACATAGGTCGTGTTATAAATAAGTGCTAAATTTCTCGTAAGCGTTGATTTTCCACAGCTTTCAGTGCCCAATATGACAACCTTTTTAACGAAATATGGTTTCGTTACCTTAGGAATGTAGTGCCAGTAATGAAAAACACCCTTTTTTCGAATCTCAGTTGCCGATATCGGAACCTGTTCCCGTTTTTCATCAATCAAAACATGCGTTGCCTCAGGATATAATTCTTGAAAAATCGGGTCATATCCCTTTTCAGAGCTGAACACCACATCAATGTTTTTCCCGATTGCCTCTTTTATTTTAATTGACCCTTCTTTCCAATTGTAATCTTCATTTCCATCATGATCCTCTACTTCAATGACTTTAACGTTCGTCATTTCCTTCGTTAGTTGGGAAAGCCAACGTAGCCGGATCCGACTTGGAATATAAGGAAGCTCGCTCCCTTCACAAAGCTCCTGGTCCCTTTTTTCGCTATGAGACAACACGACAAACAATTCTTCTACCATCGTGGAGGCTTTGATAATGGCGTACACATGACCTTGATGCAAAGGTAAAAACTTTCCACCGTAAAATCCAACCTTTTTCATGAAACTTCCTCCTTCTTCTGCTTTTTATACACTTTCGACCAGTTGTAATAGCCGTAAATACTATTGATCAGAAAGGCCGACCACATGACAAGCATCGATACATCGTTTCCTCCTTGTAAAGCCAATGCCTTCAGCCAAAGTGCAATGGAAAGTACATTCACCGCAATCCAAAATAACCATTGCTCAGTGAAACGTTTGAGCATTAAAATCTGAGCAATCACCGATAATGTGGTCGTTGCCGAATCAATCCAGACTACATTGCCGCCTATTTTTTCTAGAAGGTAAGCATATAGAACAAAAATGACTAGGAATGAAGATAATGTAAGGGTCCATCCTTTTTTTGTTAAAGCACTGACTTGAATTTCTTCCCCTTGTACAGTTTGTTTTGTTTTATGTTGATTCCATAAATAAAGTCCTACAAACTGTAATGGAAAATAAAACAAGGCATTTAACATGACCTCGCCATAGAGGCCATATCCGTAAGAGATATGGGCATACGTTCCGGTTTGGATAATTCCAAAATAGTAATTACTTATCTTCCCTTTCGCAACCAACACAACACAAAGCATACCGGCAATCGATGTAATGAATCCAAGAATTGTATCATCCCAGACAAAAAACAAATACACATTTACAAGCGTAAACGTTACAAGCCAGAGCTTCTCAAATAAGGTCCAGTCTTTTAAGAGTTTCATTTTTCTTCACTCCTTACTAATTATTAATTAACGAATTGTTAATTGTAATAAAGAAAAAAATTAGTATTTTGCATTATAAATGGATACATATGGATCAAAATCATTAAATCGATAGAGTTGTGCTTTGTTTTTTGACCAACGATTCGTTTTTTGAGGTTCTCCATCCTTCACGACTTTTTCAATAAACGGAAGCGTTGGAGCCTTTCTGAAAAATTGAGAATCTAGCTTTAGCCAAGGCTCATCCATGACTGTCAGCAATACCCCTTGCAACTCAGACAAGACAAATTCCTTTGGTAAAAAGTTTTTCGCTAACGTTGTTAAAGACATATCCTTTTTAATGAACCATAACGCATCATCGATAATTTCTTTGTGGTCAAAGGCAAGGTCCAGCTTAAACACCTCATCCATCGAGAATAACGCTACCTCGTCAGCGTCATCTGCGGCTCTCCTTTTGCCTAGCTTATTTTCAGGAACTATTGCGTAATGGGCATTCGAAATTATCCACCCCCGCTTATCACGACCAAATTTGTCGTAAACACCAAAGTGCTTGACTTTTAAGCCTTCTATACCCGTTTCATCTCTTAATTCGCGTACTGCTGCATCATAAGCAATTTCCTCAGGCTTAATAAACCCACCAGGCAAAGCCCATTTTCCTCCTTCGATATTAGGCATACCTTCTTTTGTATTCTCCGCTCGTTTAATCAGCATAATTTTTAATGTCTTTTCTGGTGGCTTATAAGGACCCACCTCTGTTGAAATAATCGTAAAAACAGCAATATCACTTGTATATCCATCTGGAGTACGATACTTACTCACATCATAACTTAACATATCCTCACTCATTTCTTAGTCACCTCGTCCCGCATCATATTGATTAACATTTTGTTAATTGTTAATAGTATTATATCAAACACATGAACAATATGTTACATAAAAATTTCGACAAAAACTTCGATTTATAGGTTCAATTAACTAGTAATGTTAATTATTAATGAATTCTAGCACCTGTATAACCCTACCATAGTAACAACCACAATAAGCCCTTTATCCTACCCTCTTTCTGGTAAAATAAAGAATTGAAAGGGGCTATTGATTGATGGAACTGCAAACAAAGGATAATCGAAACTTTACGAATCAGCTACCAAAGTGGGCAATTGGTTGTCATATCGGGCTAATCTTCATTCTCTTTATCATCGGAATCGGTGTATTTGGTCTAGGTGCCAAAGAAATTTCTGTGACAGGATGGGGTTTCTCCATACTACTATTTGCAATTAGTGTTGCCTTTCTCGGGCTTTCATGGTTTGGCTATAAGAATTTACGAAAATACTTAGATGTTGTTATTAACATCCAGCTTGGTGAAAATAGTTATTATTACTACGTTAATGACAAAACGGAGGGTGAAGAACTACAGTTTTTTCTTCCTTATGAAAATATGAAATATGTTTTAATTGGAATGGATTATCGATTAAAGGCAAAGTCCAAGATTCATAGTGGTGAAAATTATCAAATGAGGACGAAATTTGTTCCAGTCCGTTCCGCAAAAATCATCATCTATGGTGTCGATACCAAAAATCAAGAAATGGTTACAAGCTTTCCGCATGCGGATGAGAAATCACTTTTTGAGTGGATTGACGTTTTTGAAAAGAATGGAGTTGACATTTTCGAGACGGATAAAGCCTTAACGGCTACCCCTAGAACCCCCGAAGTACTTGATTCCATTCCGAAGAAGCGGTTTGATGGAACTCTGTCCTTTGTAATGGGTTCAGAGGCGGACGGTTTGGAAAATCTCTATTTAACGGAAAAGCAGAAAGAAATACTTGCGGAAAATAAGAAAAAGAATCGGAAGAACGTTTTTTTATATACCCTTCTTCTATCCATTTTACAGATCATAATGATTTGTTTCTGGTTCCCGAATTGGGACATCTCAGGAGAATCGTTTAGTGACAGTTCTGGCGAATTCGTCGCACTTTTCTTTACGGTTCTTTTACAGTTTTTTATTTATATTAAGATAGAGCGGGTCAATTGGTATGAGCCGTTACGAGATATGTTTATCATTTATATAGGTATCTTCGTTGGTATACAGCTCTCACCTGACGAACGAGCAACTTTTCAGCCGGCGGTTCAGAATTATGCCATGATGACGATTGGAGCGTTTTTGTTTCTTTATTATGGTATGAAGGTATATTCTTGGTTTCATAAATTAAGGAAGTCTTTAGGGAAAACGAAACAAAAAGATGATTCACGTTTTTAGAAGATGTAGTGGCACCTACATCCTCACACTTTTTCTATATGGAATAATAAATACCGCTCCTATTCCAGGAGCGGGTTTAGTTTACACTTGTTAGTTTCTTCTTTTATGGTTTTCTTTTAATTAATAATGTTTGGTGTCGGAAAGGTAATTTGGTATTCAAACATAATTTTTAAGTATAAGAATTTTGATGCTTATTGAATGCTCCGTCTTTTTAGAATAATACTTAACAAAATTAAAATTACGCTATAAATGCTAAAACTAACTATCATAAGAATTGCTTCACTCATAAAATTAACTGGTTTGTGTCCACTATGGTTATTAATCTGATACTCTTCCCCTTTGTAAGTGAACCAAATAAAAATTGAAATAAAAACATACATAATGATTAGGATCATTGACTTTAAATAAACAAAGCTTTTTTTATCTGAAGAAATTGATTGCAATGTATAAATTAATAGACCACCATATACAAGCATTATTATGATTATTTCAGAAAGTCCCATTTTTATCCCCTCTTAATCCTTAGATACTAATCTTAAGTAGGCTCCAATTATCCTTTTTGCAGGGTGTAATTCACCATCTATTTTCTACAAGTTACCTGCATTTCCCTTCCACTTACTATAATTATACAGACTTAAAAGGAATTTCATCCTACAATGTGATTAGAAAGTCAATGAGAGGTTGAATTAAAAAAACATTTATTGGCAGACATCAAGAATTGAATCGAATATACTTGAGGTGAAAAGAGGTGTCTGAGTTTTGAAACTTTTCCTTAATATTGACAAAACACTTAAAGAAACGAAAATTACCATCGAAGGGCCTAAGTTGAATGAAGATATACAGGAGCTCATTGACTTTATCAATGGAAGGGAACAACAATTCCTGGTTGGGAAAAAGGGAGAAATGCAACATATTCTCAAACCGGATGAGATTCACTATTTTCATAGTGAAAATGATCATATTATTGCCGTAACGGCAGCAGATTCATTTATTTTAAAAGAGAAATTATATGAGCTGGAGGCCATGCTCCCTTCTAAAAAATTTATCCGCCTGTCTAAATCGGTTATCGCCAATTTGAATCAATTGAGCCGTTTTGAGGCATCATTCAATGGCACACTCTGTGTTTACTTCAAATCAGGAAAGAAAGAGTATGTGTCTCGTACCTATGTCTCTAAGATTAAAGAAGTTCTAAAATTGAATAGGAGGAAAGTTGAATGAAAATATTTATTATCCGCAGTTTAATGGGTATTTTCTTCGGAGGCTTTATTGCGGTTTTAATCACCAATCTGTATATCCTATTTGGTGACTACGATATGATAGATGGAGCATTATTTTTAAAAAACTCTGTGGGCTCTGTTCTATGCGGATGGTTTTTTACAGTCAGTTCGTTGTACTTTGAAAACAGGAATTTGAACCTTTCCCAGCAGACAATTATTCATTTTTTAACCGTCACGATTCTGTACCTCATCTTGGCGTTCACAATCGGATGGATCCCATTTACTATTATAAATATTTTGTTAACATTATTAATTTCCCTTGTCGTTTATATGATTTTCTGGGTAGCATTTTATCTTTACTTCAAAAGTCAGGCACGGAAATTAAATGATGATTTAAAGAATCTATGAAGAATTGATGTTTATGAGGTACAAGGTTTGTTTATACAATTTATAGCGGATGCCAGATAAAGAATAAAACAACTTACATGTAGGCTCAGTTAAGTAATAAACATCGAGAAGACTGTTACCAGAAGTACTGTTAGATATTTATAGAGCAGCTACTAAATAATATTTCTGACTTTTAGCTACCTCTTTCCTTTTGAAGGTAGCTTTTTCATATCTTAAAAATGTGATTAGTCCATTTAAACATAATGTAACCCTAACTTAATAACGCATTATCTAATACATGCTTCTATGTTCTTGCTCTATTTAGGCTTTCCGGTGCCCTTACAAGTATGACAATCATGAACATGAACAGTTTCAAAACCTGAAGAAAAAAATCCCCTTCCTGAGCAGTCGGGACAAATTCCCCTTTGAAATTTTTTGTATCGTCGTTTTTCTTTTTGATTACCAAAGAGACCCATATAAACCCTCCTATCTTTTTCTTTAGTATACGTACTTTTATTCGTTTTATATTATCGTTTATACAATAAATGATAAATGATAATTAAACTGCCTTTTCGTTTCATAACTTCAACAAATAGTGCGTTAATCCTTATTGGATCAACGCACCTGTTTTACGAAGTTGCATTCGAAATTTTATAATTTTTATGATTGACTATGGTTGTAATTGGTTCGTCTTTTTCCTTATTGTACCCATACTCCACAATAACAGAATTTTCTCTTACAACCGTAACAGTACCTTCATAGCTTCCCCCATCACGCTTGAATAAAATAATATCCCCGATTTGAGCAGTTGCCATTTTGTCACCTCCGAACTTATTATTTTCAGCAAAGATAAAAAAATGCAGGAACAAGCTGTATTTATTGTTTACAGGAAAGCACCCTTTATTTGAATAACAAAACATCAATTACCTTTTTTCATGAAAAGTAGAAACCCTCTTATCATTCCAATCACAAAAATGAGAACCCCATTAGCCAATGTTATAAGTCCTAAAAATGCACCACCATATCCTGCACCTTCTCCTGTTCCTCCTGAACTCCAATCATAAAAATGAAGAAATAATGCCCCGCTTGAAAAACCAATAACTGGACCAAGTATCATCATAATAATGCCCGATAACAAAAGATTTAGTTTTCCTGTTTTAAATAATGTAAAGAAAGCAACATTAAGAAATATTAAAATTAAGATAAATAATGCCAATATTAGACCTTCCATAATGTATCCCCCAGTGTCTGTGAAATCTTACCATTGTAAAAAAAATTGAAAAAAAGTGCGTTAATCATTGATTGGACAAAGCACCTATTGGCTTAATAAATCCATTCCTTTAATTTTGAACTAGATTCTAGAATGGAGTCCATTATTTTTGGATACACGTCATCAAGATGGGGTCACAAATCGCCGTCCCTTCAAAGATTAATTAGCTCCGCCGCCTCAAATACTTGACGCAATTCAATCTGACCTTCCCCATGTCCTTGCGGGTCAGGCATCTGCATGGCCCATTCGATGGCTTCTTCCCTTGATTTCACATCAATCAAAATGAAACCGGCAATCAATTCTTTCGACTCCGTAAATGGACCCTCCGAAACAACTGGCTTTTCCTCTGGTTTCGGATAAGAAAGACGAATCCCATTTGAGCTTGGATGAAGTCCTTTTGCAGCAACACGTACCCCAGCCTTAACTAATTCCTCATTGTACTTGTTCATAGCTTCAATAAGTTCAGAACTCGGGAGCTTTCCAGCTTCTGAATTCTTCGATGCTTTGACAATTATCATAAACAGCATGTAGTTTCCCCCCTTCATTTTTAGAGGCTCTTATTAAACAGCATTTTTACTATGTATTCTATGATATCCTGTTAAATACTTACCATTTTCTAACATACATCGTTTGTATAAAATACTTTTTACAATAAAAAATATTTTCTTTTTTACTTGCTTGCTCTGTTCGCAAAACTAAAGGCTGACTCTTATCACATCACAGCTCTTCAATTCGTACATACCATTAGGTCAACAACTTTTTTATGTTTACCATTTATTCACTATCATTCCAAATATCAGGATTGTCAAGGGATAGATTTTCTCCGCGTACAACGAAATCATAACTATCTTTTGCACCAGTATACCAATCTACAATGACTAACTTTCCGTTGTTATTACGCACAAGAAATTCCGTTACTTCACCATAACTACCTGCAGTCTTTTTAATTTCAGCAGGTAATTTAAGATAGAGAAACCCTCCATTCGCATCATCAGTATACTCTACTTCCGAAGCGTCAATCTCAATATTTTGGACCTTATCATTAAATTTTCCGTACACTTCATTTTGGAAAAGAATTTTCTTTTGCGTATACTGTTTTAAGTTTTCGTTATCGATAAATGTATCCAATTCAATATCCGTACCGTTCCAAACAGCTTTATAATACTCTGTAAGTACTCTCTCACACATTTCAAAAGCCGTTTCAAAATCCAGCACAGATAGTTCACTTTCATCATTAGCTAAATATTCAGGATTCTTTTGCAATTCCTTCCTCTCAGTACTTGATGTCATCTCTGTGTTTATAGCAGTATCTGCAGTACTATTTACTGAGACTACAGGCGTATTTTTTTCATACTCTTCAGTAGTAACCGTGGTACAGGAACTCAAAGTAAATAATACTACTAACAAAATCACAAATTTCAATGTATCCCCTCCAATTCAACTCTGAACTTCTAGCCTCCCCCTTTAATGTTTAGACGATGTCATTGTTATTTTCGTTACAATAGTATTTTTTTCGAGCTATTCTTCAACAATCGTTCAAGAAACAACAGCCCTGCTCAGCAATCAAGATCTTTAGTGAATAAGTAAAATAGATTTACAATCTCCTATAAAGTTTTTACTGCTGAATGGACTTTTGGTAGTTGTGCAATTGTTGATCTATTATAGTTGAATATTGCTCCGCAACAAGTCCTGCTCCAATACTATTTAAATGAATGCCATCTAATGTTAAGTGAAGTCCTCGTTTTTTTGATAACCGGTCGATGCGTGTAGGATGTTTATAAAAGAGAACATCCAGCATCACTCTCATAACGTTGATACTGACATAATCAGAACTAGTGGCTTTTAAAAGATGTTCCCCAAATATGGAATGCATATCCAGAAAACTTACATTTACATGATGATCTTTAGAGAGGGATTGGATGATAGAAGATAACATTGTGATTTCTTTATTCGATTCATTCTGTAAAGTTTCACCCACTAATGCTGGCGCAACTGTAACCACCTGTTTAGAAGAGGAAATAACCATTTCTAATATTTTGTTGTAATACTCCCTAAATTCCTCGAAACTTTTTGCAACTGGCTGTGCTTGGACTCTCAACAATTTTGAATAAACATCATTGACTCCAATCCAAAGGAAGATAAGTTCATAATTTGTTTCTAATTTTATTTTTGTTAAACGGTTATGCAAACTTTTAACTGTCTCCCCTGGTTTGCCAAGATTATCAAATGAAAGATTTGGATACTTTTCTTTTAAAATGTTAACAAAAGACACTCCGGGACGGCCTTCTGTTAAACTGTCACCAATTAGTCCGATCTTCATTGTTTCATTCCTCCTGACCTAAAAAAATCGTAAATGGTTTCAACAGAAACTAGCAATAATTAACTAGGATCATCACTACCGTTATTCAATAGAATTACCTAATCTACTCCTTACTAAGTCCTTCAATTGTTTCAAAAATTAGTGAATACACCTGTTTTATGTTTTCATCCGTTTTTTTATCATTATATAATCCAAAACCCCAACTTTTTAATAATTTATCTTCATTTGATGTAAGTACTCCAACAGCGTAGTTATTGCCAGCAGTCCAAGTCCAAGACTCATTAAATTCTGTTTCTCTTACGGTAAAAGGGATATGACTATTTGCTGAAATAAAAAAGAACGGAATCATTGAGTCTAAGTAAGTATTTGCATACTTGCTTTCAGATGCTTGAGGAAGATTTTTTTCTGTAATAAAGACTGCATCATACGATCCGATATTCTCGCCTGTAAGTTGCTCAAATGAAATTTCACTGAAGGTAACCTGTTCTTCTTTCACTTCTGGTCGTTCCCCAACTACCGCTATTTCTAAAGATTTACCTTCATACAACTCGAAATTAGGACTTTGATTACAAGCCGATAATGCAAATGTAAATATTAGCAATAAAAAAGATAAATAGTTTCTTCCTATTTTCATATTCCGCCCCCACAATTCAATCTGATTATCTTTAGCACTAAACCAGTATCGCAAGAAAAATTTTACAGTTAATTCTTATTTCGAGGTTAATAGACCTAATTCCTCCATTAACTTCAGAAGATGGACAAAGAATATGGTGAAATTGCAATTGTACTCTCACACCCAATTAGTTCAGATGACTGAATGTCTAATTAAAAGTTCTTTATTATCCAAAGTAGTATTTTGAAATCAAATGAATAAATTCTTCCTCAATTTCCCCTTTCTTTTTCACAATAATATAAGTTGATACAGTGGGAAGTGTGAAAAGGTCGAAGTGTGGTTGCATTAGTTTTCCTTCTATTAGCTCCCGTCTAACAATTGAGTGTGGTAAAAACGATATGCCAAGCCCTTCCTGAATGAATCGCTTAACAATATGGGCTTGTGTAACCTTCATCGTTCTGAGAGTATTTACATGTTTGTTCAGCTTATTAAGTAAGTTATCCCAATATACGGGATGATGATGAGTGAATACATAATCTTTCTGTAATACTTCCAATACGTCAATTGGAGGTCCACTTTCTTCATCATATGTATCAGGTGAAATGACAAATAGAATTGGGTCTTCGTAGATTCGAATCGACTCAATATTCTTAAATTTAGCATCTAGAGCTGAGATACCCAGATGCACGTCACCGTTATCAACAAGTTGTTCAATAATATCGGATTCTTCAACTCGGATACTGATTTCAACTTCTGGATGACTCTCCATAAACGTTCGTAAAATATATGGTAAGATCGTCTCGGCCATAAGTGGTGAAATAGCAATTGTCCAGTTTGTACGAAATCCTTGTGCATATGTTTGTATCCTGTTTACGCTGTTTTCCATTTGTTCGACTAGCATTTTTGCCTCTTTATAGAATAGTTTGCCGGTATCAGTCAATGTAACACGGTTATGAATTCGATCAAAAAGCTTCGTGCCTAGGTATTCCTCTAATAGACGGATATGGACGGTCACACTAGGTTGAGAAATAATAAGTTTTTCCGATGCTTGTCGAAAATTCGTCGTTTCCGCTGCTACAATAAATGTTTTCAACCACTGAAACTCCATGAAATTCCCTCCATAGTTAATTAAAAATTTTAATCATCTTAATACAAAACATTTAATTTATATAATCATATAACAGCACTATACTAAAGAAAAGGAGGAGAAACAGAATGTTTAAAAAGGGATTAAAAGATGTAGTAGCTGTTCAAACAAACATTGCTTCTGTTGAAGGAGATTTAGGGAAATTAAGCTACAGAGGTGTTTTAATAGACGAACTTATCCCATCTTATTCGTTTGAAGAAGTAGCATATTTAATTTGGCACGGAGTATTACCAGACGAAACGGAGCTAAGGAATTTAGAGATGAAACTCATGAATAGTCGTCTGTTACCTCTCCATGTTTTAGCAATCCTCGATGCTTTACCAGCAGATGTACCATTGATGGATGCTGTACGTACAGCTATTTCCGCATATGCTCATGCTGACTTTTCTAATAAACCCATTGAAGAGCAAGCAATAATTCTTACTGGCGCAATTCCAGTAATCGTAGCAAAACATTACCGAAAGCAGCAAGGTTTACCTCCCGTCAACCCGAACCTAAAATTGTCTCACATTGCGAATTACCTATGGATGATAAATGGGGAACTGCCAAATGACCTACGAGTTGAAGCACTCGAAACCTATATGAAATTAACAATGGAACATGGATTGAATGCAGCTACGTTTTCAGCACGTGTAACAATTTCGACAGAATCAGACTTAACGGCGGCAATTACGTCTGCAATTGGTACAATGAAAGGTCCTCTGCATGGGGGTGCACCATCGGAAGTTATGGAGTTACTTGAGGAAATTGGAACTAGGGAAAACATTATACCCTTGATCGAAGAAAAACTCCAAAAGGGAGAAAAAATAATGGGTTTTGGACACAGAATCTATAAAACAGAAGATCCAAGGTCCATTCTTTTGAGAGATAAGTGTGCGAGTATGTTAGGCAAAGATGAGTGGTTAGACTTAGCAGTTGTGGCTGAAAAGGAAATAATTGATTTACTCGCAAAGCATAAGCCTGGACGTAAACTTTATACAAACGTCGAATATTATGCAGCTGCAATAATGCGATCTATCGAGATGCCTCCAGAACTGTTTACATCGACTTTTAGCGTTGCGAGAATTATTGGATGGACAGCACATGCAATAGAGCAACTTGCAGATAACTCCATTTTTCGCCCCGAATCAGAATATGTAGGGATTAGGACGTTCTCTTAGCTGAAAGGTTTTCTTAAGGACATTAAATATAGATTGAAAGCCTGATAGGAATAGATTCCTTTCAGGCTTTACCTCAAACCTGTACTCTCAAGATGCACTTATCTTATAATCTCTAACAGGCTTTCTAATTTATTTATTTCATAAGTAGGTTTTATTGATGTATTATTTACTTTGTACTTAGGGTTGAACCAACAAGTATCAATACCATAGTTAATTCCACCTTGAATATCAGAAGTCAACGAGTCACCTACCATTAATACGTTAGTTTTATTTGTAATTTGCAACTTATGAAAAGCAAAATCAAATATTCCTGTTTGTGGTTTTTGGAATCCAGTGGATTCAGAGATAATAATTTGTTCAAATCTACCTTCTAATGGAGAATTGATAATTCTTAATGTTTGTACATCAGTGTATCCATTCGTTATAATTGCTAAGCGTTTATGAGACAGATTCCAAATCACTTTTTCAGCTCCTTGAACAAGATGCGTTTGTTCTCCAAGGAATGCTAAATAATCTTGATTGAAAACAACTGCATCTATTTCTAGCTCATGTTCTAGGAATAATCTTCTAAATCTCTCTGAACCAAGTTCAGCAAGGCTCATTTTTCCAATTTCTAAATCTCTCCACAACACTTTACTAATCTCTTGATAACTCTTTTCGTATAGATTTAAGCTATTTAATAAATTATATTTTTCAAAGACTTTATTAAAAGCTACTTGTTCCGACTTAGTAAAATCAAAAAGCGTGTCATCTATATCAAAAAATATAGCGTCGTAAATCTTCATTTTATCCCACTACTTTCTAAACTGGTTAAAATAAACTACTACTAAGAACTCCTATCTTACACCTACTTTCGTTTTAAATCTTCTTCTAGCTGTTTCTCTATCTCATCATTACTTACCTTTTTCATCTGTTCTTCCTTAACATTAAGATGTTTTGAAATAAGTCTTAATTGATACTTAATAGTCGAAAGGCTATAAATTACATAGAGAACAAATATAGTAGTAGCTATATACCAAAACATCGAAAATCCTCCTGACTCTTCCAATATCTATCTATACGGCATAAAAGCTTCAGCTTCTTACTCCTTAATAACTATCTCAATGGTTTTCCAGATACGATATGCCAATGGAGATGTTTTGAGTCCTGATAATCCCCTAGGTTAGTAATAACTCTACAAGCACCGTTTTCTTCAGTAACCATAGTTGCAACCTTCTTAATTACTCCCAGTAATTCTATTAGTAATTCGTTATCACTTTCTTCTATTGTAATTAAAGAAGATATATGTTTCTTTGGTATTGCAACAATATGGACTGGATAAAAAGGTCTTGTATGATAATAAGCTAATACATTTTCTGTCTCCAACACTATATTTATTTGGACTTTACCACTTAATACTTCATCACAATAAAAATCTTCAGTCATAATGCCCTCCATAATAACTTCTATTTTCATTCAATTCCCTTGTTCAACTGATCCGTTAATACAATAAATTCAACAAAAAAAGCGAATAATCCTTCTTGGATCATCGCACCCGCTACTTTAAGAGTATTTATAACACTTGGCAAATAGATAATCTAAGATGAATATTAAAAAAGTCTAATCTAGCATTTTTATCTTTACTCACCAAAATTTACATCAAACAGATAATCAGATGATTGGGTACCTTCGAAGCTTTCTTGTGTGATATTTCCTTGATCATCTTTTTTTTCTTCAGTTTTCCTCATTGCAAAGGTTGAAATATAATAGCATTCAATTGGTAATTTTTTATTATCTAATAATTGTATTTCTCCATTTGATAAGAAAAAATGAGTTTGATTTTCTTCTGCATAATTAATTCGTTCTCCCGTACTTCGTACGACATAGGAAGTAAAATCACCCTTTGTACGAGTTATATCTTTAATATCAAGCACATTGAGAACTTCAAAATAATGGTCAGCTTCAATTAATCGATCGTATTGGAGCCATGTTTCAAGCTGACTAATCGTAACTCGATACCTACTCTTAACCATATCATATCGAATTTGATAAAGATTATAGTAATTGTCATTTTGTCCGAGAAGCTGCCAGCTTAATTCTGTAATTCTACCATCTTTAACATATTCTACTTCAAAATCCTCAAGCCTAAAATTTTGGTTCTCTAACTTTAATCCTTGCTTTATCAGTTCATATTCATCTTGAAAATCCATCGTATATACTGAACCAAGTTCATGTTCGATAAATATTGGGCGGCTTTCCCATTCATGAAGTGCAAATGGCAAAATCCAATGGATCAGTATAAATGCAAGAACACCAAAGACAGCTGCCATTCGTTTTACATCTGTATTTAACATAGGTCGAAAGAATAACAGGTACACTATAAACCCAAGAGGAAGTGGAATTTGATTGAAATGAAAAGCAAATGAACCTAATATAAAGTATCCAATAATTTTTAACGGAAAATGAGATTCTGCTTCGTCATTTTTCAACAGTAAAAATAAGAAACTAACAAATAATATAACTGTGTAAACAATAGATGCCATTTTTACCCCCTTTCTAGTAGGAAAACTCATTGTTGTAGATCCAAAGCTGAACAAAGCAAGCATAAGTATAATATTCCTCTACGTATATGGCATACCTTCTTCAAATATCCTGCTCGTTCGTTGAATAACTCCACAAAAATAAGTGTTAGTCCTTTTTCGATTCTCGCAACCGTTTTTTGATGACTACTATTTACTTATTTTTAATTTCCTCTAATAATGAAATGACCTTTTCATTTTGCTCAATTAATGTATCATTCTGCTTTCGTATTCTTGTAAAATCAAACAAAAACACCAGCAAAATAACGATTATAAAAATCAAAAGTAATTACCTCCTAAGGAACTGCCATCTCTATTCTCAAACTAACTCGTAACTTGAATAGCCTTATAGATAAAAAGAATCCTTTCAAAAAAATAGAGATGTACTATTATCAATTCTAATATTTGTAAATATCAATAAACGGACTATACCCTGGGCTAAATGTAAATGGAATAAAAATCCCAAAAACCCCAATACCTTCTATCAGAGTTCTAACCCCTTCTTCATCTTCAAGGATAACACCCATCTTATTTATAAAAATATAATCGTCTTTTGTTCTATGAACTACTTTTTCTTTTGAATTTTCGTGTTCACAATCATCACCAACACACTCTATATCATATTTACTCGCTAACCACTCATTAAAAGTCTCTGAAGAAGGTTTTGAGAATGGTAGGGTAAGAAAAATTAGAGAGAATGTCAAGAGTATCATTTGCTTTTTCCTCATAAATTGCCTCCCTAAATTTAACAATATTATCAATAATTACATTTTACACTATGATATTTAAATATTTCATTAAAATTAAACCAAGTATTGCCATAGAGTGCTTTAACTATTTTTCTGAGAGCTATGGTTTTTACTGTCTTTCTCCCATTTCCACATACCCACCCATTATTTCCTTTGGAACCATGCTCCCTCCTGTTGCCCAAGAAATATGAACTGCTTGTTTCATTTTATTAGTTAAATGATGTTTATCGATATACTCCCTTCCTTTTGATTCTGAAAATAAACGAGCCGGGCCAGCAATTCCTGCTAATGCCGATGGTTCTAAATAAATATTTTCTGTTTGAGCCAACATACTCAGATAAGCAAAGAGGTGATGATCTTCAACCGTATAAACACCACTAATCAGGTGCTCCATTGTTTTTCCAACAAAGCCCGATGGTCTTCCAACCGCTAATCCATCAGCAGCCGTTTTATTATCGATACCAACATCTTGGACAGATATCTTTTCATGTAGCCCCGTTAATAAACCCAATAACATACATGGAGAATGGGTAGGTTCCGCAAAAAAGCAATGGACATGATTTTTAAAAATATGCTTTAGACCAAACGCTACACCACCTGGCCCTCCGCCCACGCCACATGGAAGGTAGACAAACAATGGATGATCTTCGTCGATTTTGATTTTCATCGCCTCTAGTTGTTTTTGTAGTCTTAATGCTGCTACGGCATAGCCTAAAAACAAATCGATTGAATTCTCATCATCGATAAAATAGCTTTTAGGATCTTTCAAGGACTGTTTTCTTCCTTGTTCAACTGCTACACTGTAGTCCATTTCATGTTCAATGACTGTTACTCCCTTACTTCTGAGCAGGTCTTTTTTCCATTGCTTTGCATCTGCTGACATATGAACCGTTACTTTAAACCCTAGCTTAGCACTTATAATTCCAATACTTAATCCTAAATTACCGGTAGAACCCACCACAATTGAATAATGGGAAAAGAACGCTCTGAATGCTTCACTGTCAAGTCTGCAATAATCATCTTCCGTTGATAGAAGTTTATTTTGAATGGCCAATTCTTCAGCAAACTTTAATACTTCATAGATACCGCCTCTTGCTTTAATGGAGCCAGAAATCGGCAGATGACTATCACATTTTAAGAGCAGTTTCCCTTCTATCTTTTTATTAAAATCACTTTCTAGGGAACTCTGCATCCAAGGAATTACTTTTAATGGTGATTCAATGGTCCCATCCATTCCCTTTGTTTCTGGGAAAGCACTAGCTAGGTAAGAAGAAAACCTCCTTAACCTCTCTTCCGCATCACGGATTTCCTTGATTCCTAAAGAAACATGTTGAATGGCTCTTTCAAAATCTTGGTACTTTGGATTATTCCAAAAAACTTCTTCAGTTGCCATCAGTCTTTCTAACAAAGGAAAGGCTTGAATCCATGCCTCTTTTGTTTTTCCAAAAATAAATTCCATTCCCCGCACCTCTTTGAAAATAATAAGATAATTTCATCAATTCCATTTTATCTTTCAAGAGTATGGTCTGGCTACAAAAGAAACGATTTTCGAATAGTTATCTAATCCACAAAAAAAATCACAGGCTTCTCACCTGTGATTTTCGTTATATATTGAATTTAATATTTCAACCCATGACCTAGTTTATAAACATTGCCGTCACTGTCTTTATATGCATAACTCATACCAGCAGGCATGTATTTGTCTTTATCATATCCTGGTACGTCATTAGGCGATACACATTCACCATTTTGGTAAACGGCAATTACTTCTTCACTTGCAGGCAATGTTAACGGTAAAACACCAGTTGGCTTATGTTTTCCTGCAATCACTTCAAGTTGTGCATTGTGGAATGTATCGTAACCCGCTATCAAAGCGTCGGCCATTGGTTCTACATTTCCTAAAATCCATGGGAGGATAATATTTACACTCATTACGACTTTACCACCACGACTATGAATGCTGTCCACGACTTCCTTTAGATGATCTAGTCTACTGATAGTGGTTTCCTGATACAATGCCCCATCGACCGCCGAGTTAACTTTATCCTCACAAATTTCAAGCTCTAGTAGACCTGGTGTTGCATTAAAGTAAGAACCGGATTTTGGATGTAGGAAGAGAATCGCCGTATCTGCCTCTTCATAGTTGTCTGTTAATGTAAACAGTCCAAGTTCTTTCGCTTCATTTCTCGCTTTATCCGTATAAGAAGTCGCTCTTTCTTGCTCCTTATGAAACACTTCAATATATACCTTTTTTCCATCCAGCTTGTCCGCTGAAAGTGGCAAGGTTTCGTTAGAATTTTTCAGTACGGTCACTGACTTTTTATGCGCTTCATATGCAGCTGTCCAATGTTCTTTTGTACTGACAACCTCAGTTGCTTTTTCTGCGTCATTATACGTGCGTTCATCAAAAAGACCTAAAGCGAACATTTCTGTTAGCAGTCGTACATTTGACTCATCGATTCGTTTTTCAGTGATCCAGCCTTTACTAATGGCTAATTTTAGGTTTTCGATATCATTCGTATCGGCAATTAAATCGGTACCAGCATTAATTGCTTTAGCAAAGCGTTCTGCTTCACTGCTGTTTTCCATCCCCCAACTCATGTTGTTAATAATCCCGCTATCGCTATTCACATAGCCCTTAAAGCCAAGCTTTCCACGAAGGATATGATCGATGAAATAACGATTAAATGTAAATCCTACCTCTTCGAATGGGATTTCTTCTCCTTCAAACTCCTGGACCACACTCTTCTTAATACTTGGAATTGAGTAATACGGCATGATGGAAGATGTTCCATGTTCTGCCGCTGCTCTAAATGGTGGCAGATGGTACTTTTCTAAACTACCCGGAGTTGGATATAGATTCCATTTTCCTTCCTCATAGTGAGGGTCAAAGCCGTTCTCTCTCGCTCCCCCACCCGGGAAATGCTTTGTAGTCATCGCTATACTATCTTTTCCTAAAGTTTCTCCTTGGAATTCGTCAAGGATACGACCAATCACATCCGCTATAAACTCTGGATCTTCTCCAAATGTCCCATACGTACGTTGCCATCTCGGATCTGTCACCACATCAGCCATATACATATAGCCTTTTCTTAATCCGGTTGCATTCCATTCTTTACGGGCAATCCTTGCAAATTCACTAATAAGGGAAGCATCACCGCCATTCTGGATATCCCCTTTTGCTGCCGCTGCCAATCCTAACGTCCCTGGCCATGTAGAGAAGATACCAATAGCATCATTCATACCGAATACAGCTTCTCCATTTTCATTTCTGGAGTTCGATGCAATTATTACGGGAATCCCTAAGCGCGTTCCTTCAGCTACCTCATTCATCGCGTTAACCCATTCCGCCATTTCAGCTGGACTAAAATTATCCCTTAAAATGAAATGTCTTAGGTGCCTGTTTGCTATCGTATGAGTGGTTCCGTATACTTTGCTAGTAGCGAAAATCGTTTCGCCTTTTTCAATAATACTTTCATCTAACACGCCCTCATGACTTGTCTTGCTCTTATCTTCTTGAGCAAGTCCCATTTTCCTTGAATTAATCAGCATCATTCCAATTTTTTCATCGATGTTCATCAAGGAAACCAGATTTTCTACGCGTTCTTTCGGACTTAAACGCCAATCTTCATAAGGATCAAGCTTGCCATTGTTATTTAAATCTTTAAATTTCAAACCTTCTTGTTCAATAAGTTTCTTCGTTCTTACTTGTAAATTCGGTTGCTTATGCATGTTCGTTCCTCCTAATAGGTCTCATAATTACGCAATCTAGTGTTGCTATGCATCCAGTTTTAGAATGACATCATCACTTGCCTCAACGTTCCCTTTTTTCACAGGTTTGACCTCTATATATGCTTCAGAATTGATAATAACAACAGGAGACTTCAGATCATATCCAGCTGCTTTTATATTTTCAATGTCAAATTCTATGAGTAGATCACCTTTTTTTACTTGAGCCCATTGCTCTACACGGGAAGTAAAGTGCTTACCTTTCAATTGAACGGTATTCACACCAATAGAGATTAATATTTCAGCCCCATCATTCGATGTAATTCCAATTGCATGTTTACTTGGGAATAAAGTTGTTACAACTCCATCCACTGGAGAAATGATTTCACCTTTCGTTGGTTCAATTGCAATTCCCTTGCCTACCGTTTCTGTTGAAAAAAGTGGATCCTCAATTTTACTTAATGGAACGATATGGCCCGTTAATGGACTTGCAATCATTTCTTTTTTTACGTTTCCTATTCCAAATTCTTTATTTGTCTTTTTTGCTGTAAGATCGTTCTTACCTTCATATCCAAATACAAGGGTGAGTACCATTGCGATTAGTAAGGAAGTAAACACACCGATTGCAAAAATTCCAATGGGTGTAAATACAGGGATGGACAAGAAACTTGGGAGTGCAAAGGCCGTTGCTGATACTCTAAATGCTCCCATGATTGCCCCACCGACTGCGCCAGCGATCCCAACGTATAACATGGTTCGCTTGTATCGGACGAGAATACCATATGTGATAATTTCTGTTGTTCCTGCTAATGCACTTGGCAGAAGACCTGATCCAGCAAGTGTTTTTAATTGTTTATCTCTTGTTTTAAAGAATACGCCAATTCCCATACCGATTTGTGCAAATGGTGCCGCGGCAGCCATCGCAATAATTGGATCAAGACCCGATGCACCTAGATTGGCAATGGCGATAGGAATAACCGCCCAATGAAGCCCTAAAATCGTAAGGAATGACCAAGCCGCACCTAATACAGCTCCTGTAACTAATCCACTTTGATCACTTAAAAACTGAATCGCGAATGCTAAGCCCTGACCCACATACGTCCCAAATGGACCAAAAATAAGGATGGTTAATGGCACGATTACGATTAGGGAAATCATCGGATTGATGAACATTTGTAAATCTTTATAAATCACTTTCTTTAAAAACCTATCTAATAAAGCATAGATAGATGCTGCGATTAAGATAGGAAACACGGTGGATGAATAACTGGCTAGTAAAACCGGAATCCCTAAGAACGATACATCCTGTGCCTGAGCCGTAACTAAATTCACATAATTTGGTTCTAATAATGCTGCTCCTATTGCTGCTCCAACAAATCCATTGGCACCAAGCTTGTTTGCCATCGTATATCCGAGGAAAATAGGAAAAAAGTAAAACACAGCATGTCCAGCTGCAGCAAGGATTGCATAGGTACCGCTTTCAGCGGAAACCCAGCCTAATGATTTTAATATGGATAGTAATGCCGTAATTAAGCCGGAACCTGCAAGTACCCCTAAAATGGGTGCAAAGCTTCCGCTAATGGCCCCTAATAATTTATTAACAACTGTTTCCTGTTGCTCTGCAGTAGTATCATTGTTTTTCAAGATTTTGTCCTCCTTGTTGTCAAATCTTTTACTGTAAATGAAATTCTATTTCTTCTTAGAGGAATAAAAGGACTAGTTTCAGACCACCTATAACTAGATGTTATGTACATCTAGTATATTATCCAAAAGGCAGGGCTTTCATTTTACTATCTTTGTTTCAAAGATAAGGCTTTCATTACCACTGAGACTTCATTTCATTTGGTTGATAGTGATATAATATCAAGGAATTACACTAAATAAATTGTTATTTTTGCTAGAAACATTGTATATCTTGCTGTATAAAAAGGAGCATTTTATGAAAGAATCTACATTTATGCCAGTATTGAACGAGAATTTTGAGGTATATTACTGGAGCAAAAAGTATCAATCACATGATTGGGGCAGAAGGCCTGATGCATCTTTAGAAAATTATTCTGAAATCGAGCCTTTATTCCGCTTACATAGTCATGATTCAATGGAGGTCCTCATTTTCTTAGGGGGTGAATGTGAATTTTTCGTTGAAGGACAAACGTATACCTTAACCAAAGGCGATGTTGTCATCATTCCCCCCTATGCGGTCCATAAAGCAAAAGTAAATGATTTTGACAACTATGAGAGGATTGTTTCGACTATTAGCAAATCATTGTTAGATGAATTCTTATCAATGTCTCCCTTTATGAGTGATAGCATCATCCACCATAAAACGCTGGGTTCATATGTCGTCCATCTCCACTCCAAAAATTTACAGGACATTCTCTCTCTCTTCCAAGAAATAAGTAATCGGATAAAAGGAAAAAGTGACCCTTATTCCTTTTCCTTACAATATCTTTTATTTCGCGTGATGGAAATTATCCTGAATCCATCGAGTAGTGAGCCGACAAGCAGTCTTAGTAGTGACGCAGATCAACGCTTACATTCCATTATCGAATACATTGAAGAACATTTGACCGATCCGGAAATGAATTTAGACAACGTATCCAATCATTTTCATTTAAACAAATATTATTTTTCCCATTATTTTAAGAAACACATGAAGGTGCCTTTTTATCGATATGTATTATTGAAACGACTTGCAACCGCCGTTGCCTTCATTCAACAAAATGAGCTCTCAATCGAGGAGATTGCCACAAAATGCGGTTTCCAAGATTACTCCAGTTTCTATCGACTCTTTAAAAAAGAATACAATTTATCTCCTAAAAATTTACAAAAGGAGTTTAGGATGTAGTCAAGTACTCACCATTAGAATGAGCCCTTGTCCAAACCGGTCTCTACCGAAAAAGGAAAGAGGGCTTTTACACATTATCATTTTAATAAGGCTTTGAATTCTTCGACATCATCAAATTCTGTACCTATGTATACCGGGGTGATATCGAAATTTTTCATTTTAAATGGTTTTCCATTATTTAATTTTTTCACGATTATATCAAACGTGTTGTCACTATTTAATTTAATCTCAAATTCTTGCAGTTCACCGTAAATTTTATACACATCATTTTCTAATTTTTCATATGATCCTTTATCGACTTCCCTGTTATCAATGTATTCAACAAAACTTTTTTCTTCAAGTTGAAAAGCCATCTGAACAATATATCCATCCACATTTTCGTTTTGATAGGCTCCTTGTAAAGTTGGGGTTATATTTGATGTACATCCACTAAGAACAAAAACAATAGAAATTGAAAAAACGAACATTCCAACTATTTTTTTCATCATTCGTTGCCCCCCTTTATAAATCGTTAATCCAAATAGTTTCTTTTAGAAAGAAAGGCAAACGGACTAATCCGTTTGCCACAAATTTAAAAGAGTAAGAAACCAATCGAAATAGGGATAAAGCTAAATAGTAGAATCATAACACAGAACCCCATGATATCGCGAATATGCAGCCCTGCAATGGCTAAAGCAGGCAAAGCCCAGAATGGTTGAATCATATTGGTCCAGGCATCTCCCCACGCTACACCCATTGCTGTTTTTGCGATATCTGCATTAATAGCCGCCGCTGCTTCTATCATAATCGGTCCTTGAACTGCCCACTGACCGCCACCAGATGGGACAAATACGTTGATTAGACCACCGCTGACAAACGAAAAGAATGGTAACGTGTGCGCATTTGAAAATGTGAGGAACCATAAAGCAATTTGCTCGGACATTCCTGATAAAGTAACCATTCCCATAATCCCGGCATAGAACGGGAATTGAATAATAATCCCTCCTGCATTTTTTACTCCGTTCGTTACCGTGTTTAAGAACTGGATCGGTGTTTTATGCAACATGATTCCTAAGAATAAGAAAATAAAGTTTACAATATTAATATTTAAATCGAAGCCTTTGGTCACAAAATGATAGGCAATAAAGCTCAAACCCAAGATGCCGATTAACATTGAAATACTCTTACTGTTTTCAATTTTTTCCGCTGGCGTAGATGGGGTTTTCACTTCTTTTGTAGCATCCGTTTCTTCCGGTATTACCCAACTGGATCGATCTTGATTGATCATATTGCTGCTCTTCATTAAAAACCTATTAAAAATTGGCAGTGATATTACAAGTGCGGCCACAATAAATAGATTGGAAGGACTAAAGAGGGTTTCACTTACCGGGATAACTCCCATTTTCTCTTCTAAAAAGTGACCTGGTGTTGCCACTGTTAATGGGATAGACCCTGAAAACCCGCCATGCCAAACCAAAAATCCACTATATGCCCCAGCTACTAAAATACGAAAATCTGCAGATGGTACTTGCCTGGCGACATGGATAGCAAATAACGCTCCGACTACTAGTCCAAATCCGTAGTTAATTAAACAGGCAATTGTTGCCACAAACGTTACAAGCATGACTGCATGTGCTGGTGTTTTGGCCAATTTACTCAATCGAGCTAAGAAATTCTTAATTACTGGTGCGTTGGCTAATACATACCCAGTTACCACAACCAGGGACATTTGCATGGTGAAGGCAAGTAAATCCCAAAACCCTGTTCCCCAATGTGACACCATCTCAACTGGTCCACTTTCTGTAAACAAAATCCCCATTACAAACACTAAGAACGTAAGGATGATTGCAAAAATAAAGGCATCTGGAAGAAAACGTTGAACTAGTCGGACGAAAAACCTTGTTAAAGCTCCCATTTACACACTCCCCTTGTCTGTATTCAACATAACTATATTCTGAGGTATGGAAAAATATACAAAAGAATCGACACTGTTATCATTTGTTAATATGAATGGTATATTTTGGATAGGGGTACTTAGGTTACAAATTTAATAAAAAAACGTTCCTTACTTTCAGTAAGAAACGCTTGTTTTATTACACTGGTATTTTTCCACTCGATACAAATTGTCTGTATCCATGCGATTTCTGAAACCTTAAGACCGAAACCTGCTAAGAAACTGCTGAAGACGTTCACTTTCCGTATTTTCTAGCACTTCTTCGGGTGTTCCTTGTTCCGCAATAACGCCATTCTCTAAGAAAATAATCCGGTCAGCAACATCTCGTGCAAAGTCCATTTCATGTGTCACAAGCACCATTGCCATTTCACCTTCCTTGGCAATCTCGCGAATCACCTCTAGGACTTCACCAACAAGCTCTGGGTCAAGCGCAGAGGTTACCTCATCAAACAGCATTATTTTTGGACGCATCACTAGGGCACGTGCCATCGCTACCCTTTGTTTTTGACCACCGGAAAGCTGATTCGGATAGTTCTCTAATTTATCACCTAACCCCACTTTTTCTAACATCTGAATGGCATTCTTTCTTGCCTCTTCCTTTGATTGACCCTTTACATTAATTGGCCCTGTCATACAATTTTCTAAAATAGTCATATGGGGGAACAAATTAAAGTGCTGAAATACCATCCCAATATCCCCTCTAATTTGCCTTAAATGCTTTTCATTTGCTCTTACTAACTCCCCTTTTTTTTCCATTTTCCAAAGGTTTTCGCCATCCACCTCGATGACCCCTGAAGTTGGTTCCTCTAATGTCATTAATAATCGAATAATTGTTGTCTTACCAGACCCGCTTGGTCCAATCAATGCGATCTTTTCAGCTGGTGCTATATCTAAGTTAATCCCCTTTAAGACATCCACTTCCCCGAAAGATTTCGTCACATTTTTATATGTTACAATCGCCTCAGCCATCGATTGCCACTCCTTTCTTTACGCTCTTCATTCCTGTTGGATCATTCTTATCAAATCGTCGATTCAGTTTAATTTCTAATCTTTTTATGAGAACGGCTGATGGATAACTCAATAACAGGAAGAATAGAGCCACTAATGTATATGGTTCTAAATAAGCCCAATTTCGCGCGCCAAATTTATCAGCCATGAACAGCATACCCGCAACTCCAACTGTTGAAGTCAAAGGGACTTCTTTAAACATGATGATTAAATAATTCCCCAGCATTGGGATGGTCGGAGGAATCGCTTGCGGAAGGATTACTTTTGTCCACCTATCCTTAACGGACATGTTTAACGCAATTGAGGCTTCCCATTGTCCCTTATCCACAGATTCAATACCGGAACGATAAATTTCAGAAATATAGGTGCTAAAGTGAATCCCAAGACCCAGCACAGCAACTGTGAATGGACTGAGGCTCACTCCAATATATGGAACCATTGGTAGCCCAAAAAATAAGAAAAATAATTGGACGAGTGGCGGTGTTGATCGAATAAACTCTAGAACAAATGAAACGCCCCACTGAAAAGGTTTAAATGGTATTCGTTTTAAAATTACCCAGACAAAACCAAACACCATTGCAAATAGATAACAAGCTATCGTTACCCCAAGGGTCACCCACATCCCCTTGAAAATCATCGGTAGTGATCCAAAAAACATATTCCAATCCCACATTATTCGCTAGCCACTCCCTTCGATGATTGTTTTTCCGCCCACTTTGTTAAACCGATTAATGGTAAGGCGATCACAAAATAAAAGATAAGAATAAATAAGTAAACAGTAGGCGTCGAAGAAAGATTGGTATTTGTATAAAGCTGACCTCTATACACAATATCAGCCAAGCCTACAAGTGATATGAGTGAAGTTGCCTTCAACATTTGGATCAGATAATTGCCGAATTCCGGGAGCATCATCCTTACTGCCTGGGGCAAAATAACAATTTTCATCCGTTGAAAGCGTGACATATTCAGAGCAATGGCTGCTTCTGTTTGTCCGTGTGAAACAGAGAGGATCGATCCACGAACCGTTTCCGACATATAGGCTCCATAGTTCATTGAAATAGCAATTACACAAGCCCAAAATTCAGAACCTAAATCAATCCCAAACAAAATCGGAAGCGCATAGAAAAACCAAAAAAGCTGTATGATTAACGAGGTTCCGCGGAAGATTTCCACAAAAAAACCTGTGAATTTTCGAATCAAGATATTCCTCGACAAACGGCCAAATCCGGCTAAAAATGCGATTAAAAAAGAGAAAAATGCAGATGTAACTAAAATAAGAATCGTTATATTAAGGCCTTGAAGTAATATTGTAAAGATTTCTCCTATATGACTAATTGGTCTCACCTCATTTTTTATGAAAAAAAGATCTCCCTTAATGGGAGACCAATCCATCTTTTCCCCGTGTTATTTTAAACTATCAATCACTTGTTCCGTTGTTAAATCATCTGGAACAAGGTTCCCTTCACCAAAACCAGATGGGGTAATGAGATCAAGAATCTCTCCATTTTCTTTTAGCTTCTGAAGTTCTTCATTATAAGCTTCCCTTAATTCATCGTTACTTTTTGAAAATGCAGCTGCACCATAGCTAGGTACACCTTTGATATCTGGTTGCTCAAAATCCTCAACAAATTCTAGTGCGTTTTGATCAGAAGATTGCAGGGCCATTTTTACTGTCATTTCTGTCCCTGTTGTCGCTTGAGCTCGACCTGATTGGACGGCTGAGAATGTAGCTGGAATGTCAGCAACTTCAAGGATTTGATTTTCACTAACACCCATCTCTTTTAAGAATTCAATTTCTGTAGCACCAGACATTACAGCAACGGTTACATCAGGATTGTTCGCAATATCTTTATAACTATGAAGGTCTAATGGGTTTCCTTTTTCAACAATTAAGCCTTCACCATATTGAATTTCTGGTTCACCAAAGGCCACCTGTTCAGCCCGTTCTGGTAAAATCGCCATTCCTGCTGTAATCACATCAAATTTTCCCGCTTTTACACCTGGAATGAGTTGGTTCCACTCCGCAATTTGCCCTTCTACATTTTCAATTCCCATATTGTGAAAAACCTTTGTTGCAATCTCAACGGCTGCCCCTTTTAATTCACCTGTTTTGGGATCTTGATAGGCATAAGGTGCTTCGTTCGCAAAACCAATTGTAACGGTTCCTTTTTCTTTCAACTCATCTAGGCTGGATCCACCAGTTGCAGCGCCCTTAATCGAGCCACCCGTTGTCTCACCTGAACCACAGGCTGTCATGAGACCCATTATAAGTACCAAAAATAAAATCGATAATTGTTTTTTCATGAAACTAATCCCCCTAAAATTTTCAAACCGGTCAAATATTTAATGGCAATGCCTTTTATTCAAATTTACAATCAAAACCAGACGTCTTAAAAAATTGTATATCTTTTTTGACTATTTACTCAAATCTTATATTTTTGGATATTTCAGGATATTTAGGGATTAAACATGTTGTCGTTTGTTGAGTAGGAGGATATGTAAACATCCTCGTTTAGATTTATGTATGCTCCCAATCGCTCGCAATCACCGGAACTTCCCGAACGCTCGTGCGTCTTTCCATTTAAGTGGTAAGTTGTAACTTTTCCAAAATAAAAAAGAGAGGATTTCAATCCTCCCTTTTATTGGGTTATGTTATACTATTGTAAATTCAATCAACTACATTTCCATAAGGTCGCTTTTTATACTTTTTCTTAAAGCCTCGAATGAGGTTTCTTTTTACATCATTCGGTTCATCAACGGGTAGTTCCTTCCAACAAATGATCAAGTCATGGTTATTTTCAATTTGCCAAACATGCCTTCCACCAGAGTGAGCAACATTTTTACCAGTACCAAACTTCACGAATTGTTTGATTCTTGAATTCAGTGTTGCAGTACTTTTTCCACCACCGGCTTTGCCAATATAGATTACCTTCGTATCAGAAACCCAATTATCTCTCAACTCTTCAATCGGCACGTTAGGGTCCTTCCCTTTGAAAAAGCCACCTGACCCCTTTGTTACAAATTCCGGACAACAATCAGGCGTGTAAAGAACCATATAAACCCCTCTATTATGGGGAATAATCGAATGATCGTTGATCAATTGACTAACTGAAAGATACCCTTCAAACCCGTATTCTTTGATCGATTTAAAATTGTTAAAATCCAACTTTTCACCTCATTTAATCGAATATTCAGGCAAGGCGCTGTTATACCATCTTATTTTCTACATATCCATTAAATTACCAAAATAATAATTTAACTTAGATTTAGAAAAAAAAGCACCCCATGATGAGGTGCTGTAAACCAGTGCGACTACTTTTATGAAAATAGGTATCAAACCAACTTTTTCTTCCTTTTTTCTGTTACCAAGATATTCATAATAATTACCACAAACATCAACACAAAAGATGCCATACTAATCATCAGTATTCGTTCAACACTCCACTCTGTAAATCTGGCAAAAACATCAGGGATAATCAGGAATGCTGGTATCCAAATCGGAAACCACATTTTGCTCCAAATCGCCGTTCCAATAAAAATACTAGTGCAAATCACAATCACAACTACCTCTGCAGTTGGTCCTCCTACATAAAAAGGCTTAACAAATATGGCACTCACAGCAATTATAAGAATCGCTAAGGTTGTTACAATCATACTGGCTATTACTCCACCAAGAAAAAACTTCTTCTTTGAATATTGCTTCCGACCCGCATTCTGTAAAAAATAGACGTAAACCCCAAGCATTAACACAGCTAAAATAGGCATCCCCAAGACTTGAATAATATTTAATTCAAATTCTCCTCTTATGGCGGGTCCTATGAGGAAATAGGCAATTGCCCCAAGAAAAAAGAGTGGAAGGAATTTTACAAGTTGTTTATAATCTGTCTTCATTTCCTGTTTCAAAGATGCCATATATTCTTCTGGTGTTTGATCAATAATATCATCTATGCTTCTCCCGCTTTTCTCTACTACGATGAGATGATCCTTCAATTCTTCTGTTAATTCCTCAATTTCCTGATCATTTTTTCCTGACATCATTAAGTACATTCTGAGATTGTCGATAAATGCTTCACTTTTGCTTGATAGCATAGCCTTACCTTCCTTTCAGTAATTTGTTTACCGGTATTGAAATTTGCTCCCATTCTTCGGAAATGATTTCTAATGCCTCTTGACCTTTTTCAGTCAAAAAATAATACTTCCGATTTGGACCTGATTCTGATGGTCTCATTTCTCCCAGAATGAGCCCATTTTTCTGGAGTCTTAATAAAATCGGATAAATGGTTCCTTCACTTACATCTGCTAAGCCAATATTCAGCAGTTTTTGCGAAAGTTCGTAGCCGTAGATAGGCTCTTTTTCGATTACAGCCAACACACATCCATCCAAGATTCCCTTTAACAACTGGCTCCTTATTGACATTTCATCATACTCCCTCCCCTAGTATGTTATACAAGGTAGTAGACAAAAAATAAAGTTAATCTCAGGTAGTTGGTAAAACAAGATAGTGGATTTAAAAAAACAACTATCTTGTTAAACAAAGTAGTTGTTTTTAGTGTAAAATTATTTCATTTTTTTGTCAATAGATTTTTTAAAATAGACACATTAAACGTTCCAGTTACTTCTCATCGTAAGCGTTAAGGGCATTCACACTATGTGCCAATGCAGCTCCTGCTTTTAAGGCAACAGCTACGAAAATAGCTTCTGAGAGTTCTTCTAAATCAGCTCCTGCTTTTTTTGCATTCTTCGTATGAAGGTCGATGCAATACGGGCAACCTGTTGTATGTGCGCATGCAACAGCAATCAACTCTTTGTCCTTTTCAGATAAGTTTTTCGCTTTGATCGACTTACTGTCAAAATCTATAAATGCTTTAAATGCCTCGCCATTCAAATCTGCAAATTCTTTCAGTCTTGCAAAATAGGATGCCTTATACAGTTCTTCATCACCATTTCCATCATATGCATTGAGTGCATTTACTCCATGCGCTAAAGAAGAACCTGCCTTTAATGCTGTCGCAACAAAAATTGCTTCTGCTACTTCTTCTTTCGTTGAGTCATTCTTTTTCGCATTTCCAACATGTAAATCTATGCAATATGGGCAACCCGTGATATGTGCAACAGCCACGGCAATTAGTTCCTTTTGCTTTACGGAAAGTCTTCCTGCGGCTAATGCTTGACTATCAAATTTAATGAAAGATTGAAAGATTTCTGGCGCATACTGTTTCAATTCTGGAAGTCTACCGAAATATTCTTTTCTGTATAAACTTGTCATTTGTAAATCTCTCCCTTTAAATTTTTCACCAAATTGAATATCATTTTCGCATGAATTTCACCTATGTTATAAATTCAAAAAACCCCTTCCGATGAGGAAGAGGCATTATGTATATCCACACTCATCTTTCAAGCGCATGCTTGCTGGAATTAGCACCTTGTTACATCTATCATAACGGTTGCTGCGGGATCAACGGACCAGGTTCCTCCCCCGACTCTTGATAAGAGAAAATGTATTTAATTTGGTATTATTAATTACCTTACATGAATGAAGAAGGGATTGTCAACTGAAATATTGGATTATTTTGAAAACCGTATCTATATCCTGAAAGGAATTACAAACCACCTATCCATAACGTAAACATGGTAAACTGCTCTGGTACCCAGCTTGGGTCAATATTGGCTATCCTTTTGTCCAATCTCATTTATTGGTTCAATGGCCACTCCTCTTGATTTTCCGCCATATCCCAAAACATGTACTCGAACAAGCTTGTTTTGACGACTATTTCTTCTAACGCTGCTAAATCTCGTTCTGGTTTTCCAGTTGTGATTTGATTGATGAGAGTCTTACAATCTTCTGCCAACGCAGTAAATTCATTGGACGAATACATTTTGACCCACTCTCCATAAAATTCATGGTTGGTAGCTCCTGGCCATTTTGCCAGTTCTTTTCCAATGAAGTTATAGCTCCAGGCACAGGCAAGGACAGCTGCGACAACATTTTCAACACCACCAAGTTGGGCCACATTCAACATGTAACTTGTGTATGAAGTAGTAGTTGATGCGGGCTTAGTTGCCTCAAGCTCCTCAGGAGATATTTCAAATTTTGCTGCATATTGGCGGTGAAGATCCATTTCGATCTCAAGTGTGCCATGTAAAAGATTTGCAAAAATAGACATCGTTTTTAAATCCGGTGACTTTGCGCTACCTAACGCAAATAGACGGGAATACTCAATCAGGTACACGTAATCCTGCTTCATATAATGCTTAAATTTTTCCTTCTCCAACCAACCTTCGCCGATTCCTTTCACAAAGGGATGCTCCAAATACGAATTCCAAATCGGCTCAACTCGATTCCATAAACGATCTGTAAATTGACTGCTCACTCTCATTTCCCCTTCCTTGTTGTTGACATTGGGGAGAAAAAAGAAGACCCACCACTAGTGAATAGAGATGGGTTCGGTAAATAATCGTTTTCACGAAAAAATTCCAACTCCACTTCCCTACGCTAGTGTTACCCAGATCAGGTTCAAAGGGTCGATATTTCTATCTCTCAGCAAATACATGCTCCCCTAGTCGAATTGCTAGATTATTAAGTTACTATATATTAGTTAAACATAGCCGGTGAAAATAAGCAAATGTTCGGAAGATTTTCAGCTATTCTATGTGCAAACAAGCAAAAAATCTTCCAAGAAGGAAGATTTTTTTATGTTAGATTCGGATACCCTTGCTGTCTTAATGCCTCGTACACTAATATGGCTGCTGTATTCGAAAGGTTGAGTGAACGAACATGTTGACTCATTGGGATTCTCAAAAAGTGATTTTTGTGTTTTTCTAGTAAATCTTTTGGTAAACCCGTTGTTTCTTTTCCAAACATAAAATAATGTTCCTTTGAAACATCACTGAAATCAAAGCCGGAATGTGTTTTTTTACCAAATGTCTCTATATAGTAAAACTCACCTTGATTTTTCGAAAAAAAGTCGTCTAATGAGTCATAATACGTTATATTTACAGAATCCCAGAAATCGAAACCCGCTCGTTTGATCATTTTTTCATCAGTTGAAAAGCCAAGTGGTCGAATTAAATGCAAGGCTGTATCCGTTGCAGCACATGTGAGTGCAATGTTTCCAGTATTAGCCGGAATATCTGGTTGATAGAGTACAACATGTATTGCCAAGATGGTCACTCCTCATTGTATTTTACCCTCCAAATTATAACATACCTTTGATAAATGCCGTTAAACCATGGACAATTAACATTTGGTTTCCGCCAAGACTTGGAAAGTAACAGCCAATCTATGACTATCTATGTCTTTTTCTTATACTTTCTCATATTTTGGGTATGTTATTTGTATGGATAAAATATTACTGATTAACAACATTTTATAATTTTGGTGTAAAATCTGATTTCTATTTTATGATTACTTTAATCAGAACTATTGACAAAATCGGAGGTATTTTCTTTGGGGATTTTTAAAGAAAATAATAATAACACTAACAAGATAACCGCTGCTGAAGTATCCGCACTCTGGCTTCAGTATATGGGTGATAGTATGGCTATATGTGTTTACAAATATTTTCTTAATATTGTTGAAAACAAGGAGATTAAATCAATATTAGAATTGTCATTGCAATTAGCTGAGAGCCAAGTAAAGCAGATCAGCAAACTCTTAAAAAATGCTAATTTTAAATCCCCAATCGGATTTACAGAGAGCGACGTAAATGTTAACGCCCCTCGACTGTTTTCTGATGAATTTTTATTGTTTTACTCTTATATCATGACAATCCATGGACTAACCGCTTATAGTTTAGCAATTACAAACGCAGAACGAAAAGACATTCAAAATTATTTTTTTGAATGCTCAAAATCTTCTAAGGAACTATTCCAAAAAATAGTGGAATTAGCGAAAAATGAGCCGAAATTTACAAGTGTACCATCCATTCCTTCACCAAATGGGACTGAGTTTCTCGAATCAACAGGTTTCGTTTCGAATTTAATTGGTGACAAAAGACCACTTAATAGTTCGGAAATCAGCACTCTTTTCTTTAATTCAACGAAAACTGGCTTTATCAAATCATTAAGCTTGGCCTTTAGTCAGGTTGCGAAGATGGAAGAAGTTCGCAATTTTATGATAAAAAACGTTAAATTAGCCGGAAAAGATGCCGATAGTTTTGATGCAATCTTGAAACAGGATCATTTACCAATACCTGAAAAATGGGATGCCGAGGTTACAGACTCAACTGAAAGTCCATTTTCGGACAAATTAATTATGTTTCATGCAGGCTTTTTAGTGAATGCTAGTCTTTCTTACTATGGTGCATCATTAGGCTCTACTTGGAGGTCGGATATCATCCTAAACTATTCCAAAGTCTTTACCCATGCTATGGAAGCGGGTGCTTTATCATACAAAATTATGGTGAAACATGGATGGTTAGAAAAACAACCTGAAACGATAGACAGAAAATCGTTGGCAAAAGGTTCAAATAAGGAAACAAAATAAGGAGAGATTGACTGGTCTCTCCCTTCTCCTATTACACGAGTGTCCTTTTTTGACTTGAATCTCCCTTAATTGACATTCATATAGATCCGGTTTTCATTTTTTATTCTTATAAATATTTTTAACTAATTTTGATGATAGATTAATTGAACAACACCAGATGAATATCTGTTTGTTTCCACCAATGTTAGATTTAATCTCTGTTTTATGTCGATGAATAAAGGTTTTCCTTCTCCCAATATAACAGGGTGAACTGATAATCTATATTCATCAACAAGTCCTAAATTTATAAAAGTAGTGATCAGACTTGACCCTCCATAAAGCCATATGTCTTTGCCAGGCTTTTTCTTAATTATATTTACTTCTTCGAAAATATGATCATTTATGTATTTCGCTTTATCATTTGTACCTGTTTGCGTTCTTGAAAACACATATTTGTCTTTACTATGGACGATCTTCCACATTTCCTTTTCTGCATCAGCGGCTTCCGGTTTTGGAGTATATTGGCCCCATAAATCAAAGCTTTTTCTTCCATATAAAATCGTATCAATCGTATCTAAGAAACCTGTAAAATCCATATCTGAGTCCATTATACACCAGTCAATTTCACCTTTTGGTCCTTCTATAAATCCATCTAAAGTAACAGCTAAATCTAAAATAACTCTTCTTAGCTTTATAAGATTTTGCATCGTTCTACCTCCTTATATATTTATTGTTAATACTATTACTTTTCGCATAGTCTACCTGCACATACATTGTTTATTCAATAATCATTTTAATCGCTCGTGTTGCAAGAAAACATTTTATATATTTATCTAACGGTCTCCTTCCACCAAAATCATCTTCATATAAACCATTTAGGATAAATCCTGCATCAAATTGTCATTGAATTTGGTCTTCTAAAGTATGACCAAATTCAATTGTATCATTGGCTTTCAAAAATTCAGCTGTCTCTTGTTCTGTCAGGTGATCCAAGGATGAAGACGGTATGGCGTTTTTCACCACTAAATTTCCCTTCCTATCTTCTTCATCATCAAAAATAAAAAGAAGTGGGTTTGTAAAACCAGCAATCAGGACTCCCGTATCTTTTAACACTCGTGATGTTTCTTTCCATACAGGATGAACATCTTTTACAAAAAGATTTGAAACAGGATTTACAACCATATCAAATTCTCCGTCCTCAAAATCAGAGAGGTCAGACATATCTCCTTGTATCGTTCTAAGTTTCAAACCATCCCGTTTTGCAACCGTTTCATCCTGTTCCAATTGTTTTTTGGAACTATCGAAAACTGTAACATCCGCTCCTGCTGCAGCAAGTATTGGACCTTGCTGACCTCCACCAGACGCTAAACAAAGAATTTTTATCCCGACTAATGATGTTGGAAACCAGCTTCTAGGCACAGGCTTTCCTGCTGTTACGGTAATTTCCCAATTACCTTGTTTACTATTTTCAATTATTTCCTTAGAAACGGCCTTTGTATAATCCACTTTCTCTTCAACCTTTTTGTCCCAAGCACGACTATTATGTTTAACAATATTCATTAAAAGTCCCTCCCTTTTACTCTATTCACCTATTATCCTTATTCGTCATTTATTTTTTAAACCCTTTCTAAACAATTCACTTGTCACTCCTGTTCGTGGTAAAATAAAGTTCCTTGGCAGGGGCATACATAAAGCGAGTTGACATTTTTGGTCAACTCGCTTTATATAGTCATTCTACATAACTAGATTCCCTAAATTTAACCCGTATCTCCGTCTCATTAATAAGCAGAAATCTTCCTATCGTGAACCTTTAAATGTATCATTACTTTTGCACACTAATAAAGTACAATCATTTAGCCAAGCATAAAAGATGGCTATAGTTGGCTGATAATCAAAAGGTGGATACGCTTAATGAATCCAGACAATCAATTTATGTTAACTTCTTTTACTTTCCCTAATGGGGTTGAATTAAAAAACAGACTTGTCATGGCACCCATGACAAACTTCTCATCAAATCTAGATGGAACTGTCTCAGATGCTGAGGTGAATTACTATGCCCGCCGTGCTAGTGGCGTTAGTATGGTCATAACAGCTTGCACATATGTTACCCCAAACGGCAAAGGATTCCACGGTGAATTCGCTGGTGACAAAGATGAGATGATACCGAGCTTAACGCGATTAGCGAAAGCAATTAAAGCACAAGGCGCCAAAGCGATCTTACAAATCTTTCATGGCGGAAGAATGTGCCCTCCTGAATTAGTTCCAAATGGAGAAATCGTCAGCGCAAGTGATGTACCCGCAGTAAGAGGCGGTAGATCAACTGAAGAGCCTGATCTAAAGCCAAGACCTTTAACTGAAACTGAAGTCGAAGAAATCATAAAAGCATTCGGTGAAACAACGCGGCGAGCAATAGAAGCAGGCTATGATGGGGTTGAAATACATGGAGCAAATGGCTATTTAATTCAGCAATTCTTCTCCCCGCATTCAAATCGTCGTGAAGATCGTTTTGGAGGTAGCCTAGAAAAACGAATGACCTTCCCGCTTGCTATTGTGGATGAAGTACAAAGGGTTGTAAAAGAACATGCGACTCCTGAGTTTATTGTTGGGTACCGTTTTTCACCAGAAGAACCCGAAATACCTGGAATTACAATGGGTGATACACTTAAGCTAGTTGATACTTTAGCGGATAAGGGCTTAGATTATCTTCATGTATCATTAACCGATTTCTTTTCAACAGCTAGAAGAGGGGTTGAGGATACCACAAAAACCCGGATTGAATACTTGCTTGAAACGATAAATAATCGTGTCCCATTGATTGGAGTTGGATCCATTTATACAGCCGAAGATGCACGTAATGCCTTTAAAACAGGTGTCTCTTTACTCGCATTAGGCCGAGAGCTAATTATTGACCCAGATTGGGTGCAAAAAATAGCAGAAGGTAAAGAAGACGAAATAATCACCAAGGTAGATAAGACCAAACAACACGAATTAGTAATTCCAGACCCACTCTGGAATGCAATCATTCACACACCTGGCTGGTTCCCAGGAGTCTAGATAGGACAACGGGACAGGTACGCTGTCCAACCATTTTTATGTAAAAAGGACACTGAACTGCCAGTGTCCTTTTGCATTGCAAACAGATCTTATATAAATTATACCATTTAGATTTTCATTTTAATAAAAGTAAAAGAAAGAGCTTGTGTTCCTTTCATTAGACATGCCATCTAAATATGGTATTCTATTGCTATAATGAAAGAAAGGTAGAATGTGATGTACACAAAACAAAACTTACTCGATCATCTTAGAAAATTAGGAATTGATGAAAATGGAACATTGCTTGTTCATTCATCGATGAAAAGTATTGGTCTAGTTCAAGGTGGCGCTGATGCCGTCCTTGACGCCTTGTCCGAATACATGAAAAATGGGCTTTTAGTTTTCCCTACCCATACATGGTCATACATTAATGCAGAGAACCCCCGGTTTTATGTAGATGAGTCCCCTTCTTGTGTCGGTCTATTAACAGAGCTTTTTCGCAAACGTCCTGGAGTTGTTCGCTCGTGGCACCCAACGCATTCTGTAGCCGCATTGGGGAAAGGTGCCCATGAATTTGTAGCCGGAAATGAAAAATTCGACACGCCCTGTGCAAGGGAATCGAGTTGGGGAAAATTACTGGATCAAAAGGCAACGATTTTGTTGTTAGGGGTCGATTTACGAAGATGTACATATATTCATGGAGTTGAGGAATGGCTCGATATACCTGGTCGATTGACTGATTCTCACGAACAGCTGTTTACCGTTTTGCCGGATAAAACTGAAATTTCCGTCCCGCAAAGAAGACATATTGGACATACCTCTGAAAAATACGAACGAGTTGACGAGGTTTTCCTAAATAATCAAGTCATGCACAAAGGGCAATTTGGCGATGCAATTGTTAGAGTCTGCGATACTGTAAAAATGACTGAATTACTAACTCATATCCTAAAAGAGGAACCTGAGTTATTTTCTTAGGTGTAAATATAAAGAAACAGGGAATCAATTATTCTCTGTTTCTTCTTTTACGTTTGATTTAATGATAATCTTGTTCATTAACAAGTTTGCGGGATATCGGTTATTGTTTTACGGTTTGGCGACATGCCATTTTGGACAGTTACGTGATATCATTTATCGTTTCGCGGTTGGGCAATATACCGTTTCTGGCGGTTGCGAGATATCAATTGTCGTTTGCGAGTTGAGTGATATATCGTTT